>NZ_JBSFYR010000013.1:0-125633 GCF_053599875.1 Streptomyces sp. NPDC005151
TCAGGTGCGGGGCGATGGCGTCCAGGGCCCGGCCCAGACGGTCGTCGTTGAGCAGCTCCGGCTCGATCCCGAAGACTTCCTCCACGGCCCACTCCCGGGCCCAGCGATCCACCCGCCACAGGGGCGCGGGCGCGGTCAGCCGGTTGGCCACCAGCGCCTCGATGACCTGGCCGTGCGTCACATGGGCGATGTCGCGGCCCGGGCACAGCCGGTCGACGGTCCCGGCCACATCAAGCCGGCGCAGAAACTCGGCAGCGACAGGCAGAGCGCCCAGACGCTTCTCCACCACGGAGGTGACCACACATTCCATGCGCGGGCGCACCGTCCGCAGCCGCGGGGACCGGGAAGACTTCGTCACACCCGGTCAACACGACCACCCCCCAACCAGACACGGCCAGGCAGCAACTCCACCCGAACCAGCCACCCGCGAAGTACCGAGCTAGTGCCGTGACCGGCAGCGTTTGCCCCATGAGGAGCGTCGTCCGGTGCGTGCGATCGCAAGGCGGCCGGAAGTCTTTGTAGCGGGGCTACCAGGGCTTGTGGCCAACGCGGCGAGCGGGCGTGCTGGGCGGTGCGACGGGGCAAAGCTGCCGGGAGAGGCACTAAAGCTTCGCTCGAATGGGTGATCCGTTTCACGCTGAGCGAGAGCGGGACTCCGCCACGTGGTGGGGCCGGTAGCATCAAGCACCGGCCCGGAGGCGCGTCCGCACCTCCCCACCGCCGGTCGACGTTTGCCGGAGGTGCCCCCATGAGCGCAGAGGCCACCAACCCAGGTGCTCCCATCCGCAGACGAGGCCGTCCCCGGATCGATCTCCGCAGGCTCGGCCGCGTCGCCGTGCTCGGACCGGTCTCCCGTGACCGGCTGCCCGACGCGATCGGCCACGTCGCCGAGGCCCACCGGGCCCACTGCCCGGACGCCGACCTCAGCATCCTCCACAAGGCCTACGTCCTGGCAGAGTCCTCCCACCGGGGGCAGATGCGCAAGAGCGGCGAGCCCTACATCACGCATCCGCTCGCGGTCACGCTGATCCTTGCCGAGCTCGGGGCCGAGACCACGACACTGACCGCTTCGCTGCTCCACGACACGGTCGAGGACACCGAGGTGACCCTCGATCAGGTGCGGGAACAATTCGGCGACGAGGTCTGCTACCTCGTCGACGGCGTCACCAAACTGGAGAAGGTCGACTACGGGGCGGCGGCCGAACCCGAGACGTTCCGCAAGATGCTGGTCGCCACCGGGGACGACGTCCGGGTCATGTCGATCAAGCTCGCCGACCGGCTGCACAACATGCGCACCCTCGGCGTGATGCGCCCGGAGAAACAGGCGAGGATCGCCAGGGTCACCCGCGACGTGCTGATCCCGCTCGCCGAACGGCTCGGGGTGCAGGCACTCAAGACCGAGCTGGAGGATCTTGTCTTCGCGATCCTCCATCCCGAGGAGTACGCACACACCCGGGCACTGATCGCCGCGGCCTCGGCATCGGAATCCGGCTCCCCGGGCGCCACCGACGACCCCCTCTCCGTCATCGCCGAGAACGTCAGAACCGTGCTGCGGGACGCCGACATCCCCGCAGAAGTCCTCATCAGGCCCCGCCATTACGTCTCCGTGCACCGCGTCAGGATCAAACGCGGAGAGCTGCGCGGCACCGACTTCGGGCGGCTGCTTGTGCTCGTCGGCGAGGACGCCGACTGCTATGCCGTCCTCGGCGAGCTCCACACCTGCTTCACCCCCGTGATCTCCGAGTTCAAGGATTTCATCGCGGCTCCCAAGTTCAACCTGTACCAGTCGCTGCACACCGCTGTCGTGGGCGCGGAGGGCGCGGTCGCGGAAGTCCTCATCCGTACCCATCGGATGCACAAGGTCGCCGAGGCGGGCGTGATCGCCCTCGGCAACCCCTACGTCGCGGACGGCACCTCCGCGCTGCCGCAGGCCGAACCCGCGGACGGCGAGCGCGCCGACCCGACCCGGCCCGGCTGGCTCTCCCGGCTCCTCGCCTGGCAGCAGTCCGCCCCCGATCCGAACACCTTCTGGACCACCCTCCGCGCCGACCTCGCCGAGGACCGGGAGATCACGGTCTTCCGCACCGATGGCGGCACCCTCGGACTCCCCGCCGGCGCCAGTTGCGTCGACGCCGCCTACGCGCAGTACGGCGACGAGGCCCACAGCTGCATCGGGGCCCGGGTCAACGGCCGGCTCGCCACGCTCTCCACCGTGCTCAGCGACGGGGACACCGTGCAGCTGCTGCTTGCCGAGGACACCGCCTCCGGCCCCTCACCTGACTGGCTCGACCACGCCCGTACGCCCGCCGCGCGCATCGCGATCACCGGGTGGCTCGACGCCCATCCGGAGGGTGCCCAGGGGACGTACGGCAGCCAGCCCGCGGGCCGGAGGCCCGAGCGGCAGCCGGCGGACCTGTCGGACGCCGGAGTCAACCGGGCCGCACGCCGCGCCGCGACCGTCGTCGTGGGCATGCCGGACGCCACCGTACGGCTCGCAGGCTGCTGCACCCCCGTACCGCCCGACGACGTCACCGGATTCACCGTGCGCGGCGGCGTCGTCACCGTGCACCGGCGAGAGTGTCCCGGGGTGGCCCGGATGCAGGCAGGGGGCCGGACGCCCGTCACGGTGGGCTGGGGCGACGCGGCGGAATGCCGGGTCACCCTGGTCGCCGAGTCCTTCGGCCGGCCAGGGCTGCTCGCCGATCTCACCGAGGCCATCGCGTCGGCGGATGCGGCGATCATCTCCGCCACCGTGGAACCGCCCAGCGAACAACGTGTTCGGCACACCTACACCCTGCAGCTCCCGGATGCCGCCGGACTGCCCGCACTGATGCGCGCGATGCGGGATGTACCGGGGGTGTATGACGTGAACCGCGCCCAGCACCCGGCCGCCGCCGTCTGAACCAGTCCTTCGCGGCGCCCAGCTGTCCCGGCGACCTCGTTCGAGTGGCGCGGCGCGTGCCGCGCCCGTACCCGTGCGGGTCGCTGATAGCCGTAGTCCATGCCGTTCATCCCCCGCCGCCTGCGGGCCGCCCTGCTGGCCACCGCATCGGCCACCCTCGTTGCCGCCACCCTGCCCTCACCCGTGCCGCTCGGCATCGGAGATTCACTCTTCCCCACCCTCGGCAACCCGGGGTACGACGTCCTCTCGTACGACATCGGGTTCACCTACCACGGCAGCAACAGCAAACCCCTGGACGCCGTCACCACGATCGACGCGCGGACCACCGAGCCACTGGACCGGATCAACCTCGACTTCACCCGCGGCGCCGTCCGTTCCGTCGCGGTCAACGGCCTGCGCGCCGACTTCGCCGTCACGGGCGAGGACCTTGTCGTCGAACCCCTTGGCACGCTGCCCGCCGGAGTGCCGCTCCGAATCACCGTCCGGCACACCAGCGACCCCAGCGGCGACCAGGACAGCGGCGGCTGGCTGCGCACCTCCGACGGCCTGGCCATGGCCAACCAGGCCGACGCCGCGCATCGGGTCTTCCCCAGCAATGACCACCCCGCCGACAAGGCCTACTTCACCTTCCGGGTGACCGCCCCCAAGGACCTGACGGTGGTGGCCAACGGCCTGCCCGCCGGCACGGTCCGGCACGGCGCCTCGACCACCTGGACGTACCGGACCGAGCACCCCATGGCCACCGAACTGGCCCAGGTCTCCATCGGGCACTCGACCGTCCGGAAGCGGACCGGGCCGCACGGATTGCCGGTTCGTGATGTGGTGCCGGCCGCGGACGCCGCCCGCCTGGAGCCCTGGCTCAGGAAGACGCCCGGACAGCTGGAATGGATGGAGCGCCAGGTCGGCCGCTACCCCTTCGAGACATACGGACTGCTGGTCGCCGACACGGAGACCGGTTTCGAGCTGGAGACCCAGACACTCACACTCTTCGAACGGACCCTGTTCACCAACAAGGCATATCCCCAGTGGTACGTCGACTCGATCATGGTTCATGAGCTGGCCCACCACTGGTTCGGCGACAGCGTCTCCCCGCAGGCCTGGTCCGATCTCTGGCTCAGCGAAGGACATGCCAGCTGGTACGAGGCCCGCTACGCGGAGGAGCACGCCAAGAAGTCGCTGGAGAACCGGATGCGCGACGCCTACACCCGGTCCGACAGCTGGCGCGCAGTCGGAGGCCCGCCCGCCCGTCCTGCCGCGCCCTCGCCGGGACAGAAGATCAGCCTCTTCCGGCCCGTGGTGTACGACGGCAGCGCGCTGGTCCTCTACGCGCTGCGACAGGAGATCGGCAAGAGCGCCTTCGACCGGCTGGAACGCCGCTGGGTGCGGGCGCACCGGGACTCCACCGCGACCACGGCGGACTTCGTCCGGCTGGCGTCAGAGATTGCGGGACGCGACCTGACCGCATTCTTCGACGGCTGGCTGTACAGCGAGAAGACCCCGCCGATGCCCGGGCATCCGGACTGGCACAGCACGCAGCCCGCCGGACACCGGTAAACCCGGGTGACGGGGCCGTCCGGGCCGTGCCACTATCGACGGGTCGCCGCGGCAGCCGGACCGGAGATTCTCCCGAGCGGGAATCTTCCGGACAGGTCACGCGTTGTGACTGACGTAACGGACTTCCATCGACGTAAGGATCCAATGACCTCCTCTTCTTCCCTCCCCCAGGACGCGCAGAATGCGCAGAGTGCCACGGAGAACGTCACCGAGAGCCTCACCGAAAGCCTTCGGGCCAACGCCCTGATGGAAGAGGACGTCGCCTGGAGCCACGAGATCGACGGAGAGCGGGACGGCGAGCAGTTCGACCGCTCCGAGCGCGCGGCACTGCGGCGTGTGGCGGGCCTCTCCACAGAGCTTGAGGACGTCACCGAGGTCGAGTACCGACAGCTGCGCCTGGAGCGTGTGGTGCTGGTCGGCGTCTGGACCTCGGGGACCGTGCAGGACGCCGAGAACTCCCTCGCGGAGCTGGCGGCGCTCGCCGAGACGGCGGGTGCTCAGGTGCTGGACGCCGTCTTCCAGCGCCGCGACAAGCCCGACCCAGCCACCTACATCGGCTCGGGCAAGGCGCTGGAGCTGCGTGACATCGTCCTCGAATCAGGAGCCGACACCGTCGTCTGCGACGGTGAGCTCAGCCCCGGCCAGCTGATCCATCTGGAAGACGTCGTCAAGGTCAAGGTGGTCGACAGGACCGCCCTGATCCTCGACATCTTCGCGCAGCACGCCAAGTCCCGAGAGGGCAAGGCGCAGGTCTCGCTGGCACAGATGCAGTACATGCTGCCGCGCCTGCGCGGTTGGGGACAGTCGCTCTCCCGTCAGATGGGCGGCGGCGGTTCCAGCGGCGGTGGCGGCATGGCCACCCGTGGTCCCGGTGAGACCAAGATCGAAACGGACCGGCGCCGGATCCGCGAGAAGATGGCGAAGATGCGCCGGGAGATCGCGGAGATGAAGACCGGCCGCGACATCAAGCGGCAGGAGCGCAAGCGCAACAAGGTGCCCTCGGTCGCCATCGCCGGTTACACCAACGCAGGCAAGTCGTCGCTGCTCAACCGGCTGACCGGGGCGGGCGTCCTGGTGGAGAACGCACTCTTCGCCACGCTCGACCCGACCGTGCGCCGGGCCGAGACGCCGAGCGGCCGGATCTACACCCTGGCCGACACCGTCGGGTTCGTTCGGCATCTGCCGCACCACCTCGTCGAGGCGTTCCGCTCCACCATGGAGGAGGTCGGCGAGTCCGACCTGATCCTGCACGTGGTGGACGGCTCGCATCCGGTTCCCGAGGAGCAGCTCGCCGCGGTGCGCGAAGTGATCCGCGAAGTGGGTGCGCTGGACGTGCCCGAGGTCGTGGTGATCAACAAGGCGGATGCGACCGACCCGCTGGTCCTCCAGCGTCTGCTGCGGAACGAGAAGTACGCCATTGCCGTCTCGGCGCGGACCGGGGCCGGCATCGACGAGCTGCTCGCGCTCATCGATGCCGAACTGCCCCGGCCGTCGGTCGAGATCGAGGCACTCGTCCCGTACACGCACGGCGGGCTCATCTCCCGGGCGCACGCCGACGGCGAAGTGATCTCCGAGGAACACACCTCGGAGGGCACTCTCCTCAAGGCGCGGGTGCACGAGGAACTGGCTGCGGAACTTGCGCCGTTCGTGCCTGTGGCGCACTGACCGCACGACACAGTACGGACCGAAGGCCCGCCCCCTCGTCGTGAGGGAGCGGGCCTTCGGGCGTGAACCGGACCGTGACTACTGGCCGACGAACTTGCCGCTCAACATGGTGAAGATCTCCTGCGCGCCCTGGCCCAGGTGGGGTCCTGCGAGCCAGCCCGAAGTCGCCGGGCCGATGGAGGTGTTGGAGACCAGCGCCAGCTTGCCGTCGGAGCCCTCGCTGAACCAGCCGCCACCGGAGGAACCGCCGGTCATGGTGCAGCCGATGCGGTACATCGTCGGGGTGCTGGGGCTGATGGAGAGCCGACCGGGACGGTCGATGCACTTGTGCATGATCAGACCGTCGTACGGGGCGGCGGCGGGGTAGCCCCAGGCGCCCATGGCGCTGATCTGCGAGATCTCGGGGGCGTCGAAGTTGACCGGCAGGGCGTTGCCCACGGTCTCCTCGAGCGACTTGGTGCCGTTCTCCGGCTTCACGTGCAGCACGGAGTAGTCGTACGGAGCGCCCTCGCCACCGGTGGGGCCGCCATGGGCGATCCACTCACCGGAGGTCGTGACCCAGTCGGCCCAGAACGCGCCGTACGGGGCGATCTCCTCGGGCCGGGCGTTCTCCAGCGCGGCGGCGGACTTGCCCTTGTCGTTGTAGGCGGGCACGAAGACGATGTTGCGGTACCAGCCGCCCTTCGAACCGGCGTGGACACAGTGTCCGGCCGTCCACACCAGGTTGGACCTGCCCGGGTTCTTCGGGTCCTTGACGACCGTGCCCGAGCAGACCATGGACCCCTCGGGGGAGTCGAAGAACACCTTGCCGACCGGGGCGGCGTGCTCGTGGTACGGCAGGTCCTCGGGCTCTGCCTTGACCGGCGCGGGCTCCGGGTCCGTGACGCCCTGGTCGCCGGAGAAGTCACTGGCCGCCATCGTCTTCGCCGGGTCCTTGGCGGACTTCATCCGCTCGGGCTTCCACAGCCCGTCGATCACCGGGTTGACGAAGTCCTTGGCCTCACGCAGCCACTTGTCCTTGTCCCAGTTCTTCCACTTCTCCGGGTCGACGCCGTGCTTCTTGAGCGTCTCGGCCAGATCGGCGGATATGCCGCCGCCGGTGTCGTTGCCACCGGCGGATTCGGCGGCGGGCTTGCCGTCCACCTTGTCCTCGCTCGGACCACATGCTGTGGCCGTCAGCGCGAGAGCGGCGACGAGGCCGGTCGCGACGAGCAGTGGTCGTATGGATCGCATGGAAAATTTCCCCCTGAAACACTGAAAATGCCATGAACATGTCACGTACATGGCAGGATCAATGGCCACCTCGAGATACAGGCCCACCCTATGACGGTCCGGCGCATGCTTTCCGCCACCGAGGCACCGGCGCATGAGGGGGCGCCCGACGGACTGCTGTCGCGCCGAGGGCCCCCTGAGTAACCGTCACCGGCAAGGCTGCCGGTATTAGTTCGTGTGCGTTACTGTCCCGTGTACTTCTTGCTGACCGCGTCGTAGACGCCCTTGGCCTCCTTGCCGAGGCGCGGCCCTGCCAGCCAGCCGGCCGTCACCGGGCCGATGGACGTGTTCGACACCAGTGCGGGCTTGCCGTCCTGGCCCGCCGCGACCCAGCCGCCACCGGAGGAGCCGCCGGTCATGGAGCACCCGATGCGGTACATCGTCGGGTCTGCCTCGGTGAGCGAGAGGCGGCCCGGCTTGTCCTTGCACTGCAGCATCTTCTGGCCGTCGTACGGCGGAGCGGCCGGGAAGCCGGTTGCCGTCATGCTGTCGATCTCCGGCACGGCCGGGGCGTTGAACTCGACAGGCAGCGCCGAACCGACCGTCTCCTCAAGGGACTTCCCGGTCGAGCCCTTCTCCGGGGCCACATGCAGAACCGCGAAGTCGTACGGGGCTCCCTGGCCACCGGTGGGGCCGCCGTCGGCGATCCACTGGTCGGACGTCTGCGCCCACTGCCCCCACCACACGCCATACGGAGCGATCTTCTCCTTGGGCGCGTTCTTCAGCTCGGCGAGCGACAGGCCGCTGTTGTTGTACGACGGCACGAAGGCGATGTTGCGGTACCAGCCGCCCTTCTTGCCCGCGTGCACACAGTGCCCGGCGGTCCACACCATGTTGGACTTTCCGGGATCGGCCGGGTCCTTCACAACGGTTGCGGAGCAGACCATGGAACCCTCGGGGCCGTCGAAGAAGAGCTTCCCCGACTCTGCGGCATTGCCGTGATACGGCGACTGCACATTCGTGGCCTGGACCGGTGCGGGCGTCGGGTCCGTCACACCCTTGTCACCCGAGATGTCGTTGTCGACCGGCTGCTCGGGCGCCTTGTCGGCATCCCGCATGCGGTCCGGGTCCCAGAGGCCCTCGATGATCGGGTTGACGAAGTCCTCGGCCTCACGCAGCCACTTGTCCTTGTCCCAGTTCTTCCACTCGCCGTTCTTCCACTTGTCGAGGTCGACTCCGTGTTCCTTGAGCCGGTCCCGCAGATCATCCGGAATGGTGATCTTGTCGTCCGAGGTCTGCCCGGCGGAGTTGCTCGGCTCGGCATTCGCACCGTCCTCGCTCGGCCCGCAGGCGGTGGCCGTGAGCGCGAGAACGGCGGTGACCGCGGCCACAGCGAGCACGGACGAGGGCGTGCGACGTGCGCTCCTCCCCGGACGTGCGGTGAGAACCGGTCGAATCGGTCGCATGCGGTGATCCCCCTGGGACTTCGTAACTCAACACTTCTGTAGTGCATTTGGGCACTGTTCCGAACGTGCCGCGCGCTCCGGTGATGGTGCCCGGAGTGTCGGCACGGCCCCCACTATGCCGGTGCCGGTGGTGACGGTATGCAGCAGGTCCACGGTTCCGTCTCCGCAAGGATCTTCCGATTTACCCGTGATCCCCTGCGCCCGGCGTCGTTGGTACGTACGAGGGACTTACGGGCAGCGTTCATCGCCGCCGTCCGTCCTTGCGGAAACGTATTGACGTGCAACGCAACTGTTACAGCGGGAGGACCAGAAGCCGTGGCCGTGACCGAACCAGCTCAGGTGGTACCACCCGCGGTGCACGAGGGAATCCTGCGCCGCCAGTCGCTGCGCGAATCGGCCGCTCGCACCTATGCGCGGTCACTGCCGATCGTGCCGGTGCGGGCCCGCGGGCTGACCATCGAAGGTGCGGACGGACGGCGCTATCTCGACTGTCTCTCCGGAGCCGGCACGCTGGCGCTCGGGCACAACCATCCGGTGGTCCTGGAAGCGATCAAGAAGGTCATCGACTCGGGTGCACCCCTCCACGTCCTCGACCTCGCGACCCCGGTCAAGGACGCGTTCACCACGGAACTGTTCGCCACGCTGCCACGGCAGTTCGCCGACAACGCCCGCATCCAGTTCTGCGGACCGGCCGGCACGGACGCCGTCGAGGCGGCCTTCAAACTGGTCCGTGCCGCGACCGGGCGCAGCGGACTCCTGGCCTTCACCGGCGCCTACCACGGGATGACGGCGGGAGCCCTTGCGGCCTCGGGCGGAGCCGAGGACGTCCGCGTGACCCGACTTCCCTTCCCGCTGCAGTACCGGTGCCCGTTCGGCATCGGTGGCGAACGCGGTGCCGACATCGCCGCCCGGTGGACCGAGAGCTTGCTGGACGATCCCAAGGGCGGAGCACCCACGCCGGCCGGAATGATCCTCGAACCGGTGCAGGGGGAGGGCGGCGTGAACCCCGCCCCCGACGGCTGGATGCGCCGGATGCGTGAGATCACCGCGTCCCGTTCCATTCCCCTGATCGCCGACGAGGTCCAGACCGGCGTCGGCCGGACCGGCGCTTTCTGGGCAGTCGAGCACAGCGGGATCACCCCTGATGTGATGGTGCTCTCGAAGGCGATCGGTGGTTCCCTCCCGCTTGCAGTGATCATTTACCGCTCCGAACTGGACACCTGGCAACCGGGCGCCCACGCCGGCACATTCCGCGGCAACCAACTCGCGATGGCCGCCGGCACGGCCACCCTCGCCTACGTGCGCGAGAACCGGCTCGCCGAGCACGCCGCGTCGCTCGGCGCCCGTATGCTCGCCCGCCTCCGCACGCTGGCCACCGACCACCCGTGCATCGGAGACGTCCGCGGACGGGGGCTGATGATCGGGGTCGAACTCGTCGACCCCGAGTCCGCCCCGCTCACCGGCGGTACCGGAGGCGCCACCGAGGCACCGCCCGATCCGGTCCTCGCCGCCGCTGTTCAGCAGGAATGCCTCCGACGCGGCCTCATCGTCGAACTCGGCGGACGCCACTCCACCGTCGTACGCCTGCTCCCTCCGCTCACACTCACCGACGAACAGGCAACGGCGGTCGTCGACCGCCTCGCCGACGCCCTGGCAGCCGCTGAACGCTCGCCGCATCGCCGAAACACGACCGGGTCGACCCACTGACCCCGGACACCCCCACAAGGAAGACCGCCGTGAACCCCACCCCCGCGCCCGCGCCCGAGGCCGACGGCGCTCCCGTCGGCCAGCAACGAGGCCAGTCCGTGCTCGTCGGCCGAGGGGCAGTCGAGCAGACGACGGTGCCGCGCCAGATGGCAGCCCTCCATGGCGAGCGGTGCACTCCGCAGACACCCCCTGCCGGCGCAGGAACGGCCGATCCTCTCGACCACCCGGACCCGCTCCGGGCCGCAGACGCATCAGGCGTCGAGAACCTGCTGCGCTGCTGGGTCCGCGAGAACGATCTGCCCCGACCCGACGGGAACGCTCTCCGTATCCCGCTTCCCGCCAGCGGCACCGCCCTGCTCGTCCCCGTCCTCTATTGGTCCGCCACGGGATGGCACCGCTTCGGCCCGCCCAACCTGGAGCACGCACCCGACGAGGCGCCGACCACCGATGCCGTCACCGTCGCCGCCCTCCTGGGCCGAGAGGCAGACTGCAACGAAGGTGCCGACATGGTGGCCAGGGTCGCCGACTCCGTACGCCGTACAGCCGGTTTCATCGCCGAGCGACGCCGCACACCCGCACCTCCCGACGCGGACCTCTTCCTCACCGCCGAGCAGTCGCTTTTGCTGGGTCACCCCCTGCACCCCAGCCCCAAGAGCCGCGAAGGCATCTCCGAGACCGAATCCCGTCTCTACTCACCCGAGTTGCACGGCTTCTTCCCGCTGCACTGGATGGCTGTGGACCGCTCCCTGCTGGCCACCGAGTCCTCCTGGACGGACGGAGGCCGCCCCGTCCCCGCCGAAGACCTCGTCGCCTCCCACGCCGACGGACTGCGCCTCCCCGCCAACGCGGCACCGATTCCGCTCCACCCCTGGCAGGCCCGGGAACTGGGCAGCCGTCCGGACGTCGCGGCCCTGCTCGAAGCCGGTCTTCTCCATGACCTGGGACCGCACGGCGAGCCCTGGCACCCCACCTCCTCCGTCCGTACCGTCCATCAGTCCGGCGCCGACGTCATGCTCAAGCTCTCCCTCGGCGTACGCATCACCAACTCCCGCCGTGAGAATCTCCGCAAGGAACTCCACCGGGGCGTGGAGGTCCACCGGCTGCTCCGCAGTGGACTCGCTGCGCAGTGGCACGCCGTCCACCCCGGCTTCGACATCGTTCGCGACCCGGCCTGGCTCGCCGTCGACACACCGGGTGGCGAACCCGTCCCCGGCCTCGACGTCATGCTGCGCCACAACCCCTTCGGCCCGTACGACGATGCGGTGTGCATCGCCGGGCTGACTTCCCCGCGCCCCTGGTCCGACCGGCCAGGCATGCAATCGCGCCTCGCCGACATCGTCTTCCGCCTCGCTGCCACCACCGGCAGAACCAAGGGAGCGGTCGCCGCCGAGTGGTTCCTGCGCTACCTCGACCGGGTCGTGCGCCCCGTGTTGTGGCTCGATGCCACAGCAGGCGTTGCCCTCGAAGCCCACCAGCAGAACACGCTGGTGCTGCTCGACGCCGCCGGCTGGCCCACCGGGGGTCGATATCGGGACAATCAAGGCTACTATTTCCGCGAATCGCATCGCCAGGCACTTGAGCAGAGGCTCCCCGGCATCGGAACCCTCAGCGACACCTTCGTCTCCGATGCGGTCACCGACGAGCGCTTTGCCTACTACTTGGGCATCAACAACATCTTCGGTCTGATCGGGGCCTTCGGCGCCGAGCATCTCGCCGATGAACGAGTGCTCATCGCCGGCCTCCGCCGGTTCCTCGGCGGTGTCATCGACCTCGGCTCCCCGCTTCCCGCGCAACTGCTGCAGAATCCGCACCTGCGGTGCAAGGCCAACATGCTGACCCGGCTCCACGGTCTCGACGAACTCGTCGGCCCCGTCGACACTCAGTCCGTCTATGTCACCATCGCCAACCCCCTGTACGCCTGAAGGAACATGACCACCGCCTGAACCACTGAACCGCTGAGAGGAGAGCGTCACCGTGCCTCCCGACGATGCGCACGCCGATGCAGGAACCGGCCCCGCCCCACAGGCTGGTTCGGGCATCGAGGACACCCTGGACCTGAAGCTCTCCGACGAGTTCCTCGTGCTGTTCGGGGAAGACACACCGGCATCAACACCGGCCACCGCCCTGTCCGGCACCTCCGACCTGCTCGACAACCCGGCCGAATGGCGACCGGTCACCACGACCGCCGGTGTGTTCCAACTCGTCCCCGTGCGACTGGACCGCGACCTGCCCGTGATCAGTCGTTGGATGAACGACCCCGCAGTCGCCACCTTCTGGGAACTCGCAGGGGACGAAGCCGTCACCGCCACCCATCTACGCCCGCAGCTCGACGGTGACGGACGCAGCGTCCCCTGCCTGGGCGTGCTCTCCGGCATTCCCATGAGCTACTGGGAGATCTACCGTGCGGACCTCGACCCACTGGCGCGCCGCTATCCCGCCCGACCACATGACACCGGAATCCACCTCCTCATCGGCGGTGTGAACAACCGCGGGCGCGGCGTCGGCACCACCCTGCTCCGGGCCGTCTCCGACCTCGTACTCGACAACCGTCCTCTCTGCGCACGCGTCGTGGCGGAACCCGACTTGCGCAACACCCCCTCCGTCTCCGCCTTCCTGAGCGCCGGCTTCCGGTTCTCCGCGGAAGTCGAACTCCCCGACAAGCGAGCCGCCCTGATGGTCCGCGACCGAGCCCACCGTGCCCAGCTGTGAACGACCTGTTGCATTACTTACACCGCTCGAAGCCCATCGGTTCCGTCCCGAGGAGTCCCCGTGCCGAACAATCCTGCGAGCCATGAAACAGCGGAGTCTCCCGCGCTGCTCAGCACTCCAGAACTGAACCGGACGGTCTGGGAACGGGCTGCCGCCCGCCTGCTCGCAAAAATGCTCGGAGAGTTCGCCTACGAGGAAGTCATCGAGCCGGTTCCCAGGGCCGCCGGGAGCGACACCTACACCCTGGCGCTGGACGACGGCGAAACCCTGAACTTCCGCGCCGGACGGGGCGTCTACGGCGGCTGGCACGTCGCCACCGACTCGATGCGGGTCAGCGACCGGAACGCCCCCGCGGGTACCGGTCAGGACGAGAGCACCGAGACCATCCCGTTCTGCGATCCGCTGCAGTTCCTTGCCCGCGCCCACCGTCTCCTCGAACTCGACGGCGCCACTCTCGGCCACCTGATCCGCGAGATCACCACCACACTCGCCGCCGACGCCCGGCTGGACCACACCGCGTTCACCGCCGCCCGGCTGGCCGAACTCGACTACGCCGAGCTCGAGGGACACCAGACCGGCCATCCGTGGCTCGTCGCCAACAAGGGGCGCCTCGGATTCTCCGCCGCCGACGCCTCCCGCTTCACGCCCGAGGCCCGTAGACCGGTCAGGCTGCCGTGGATCGCCGTGAGCACCCGGATCGCCGGCTACCGAGGCGTGACCCGCCTCGCCACTCCCGAGCAGCTGTACGCGCAGGAACTCGACGCCTCGGTCCGCGCATCATTCACCGCCGAGCTCCGCGGCCGCGGCCTCGACCCGGACTCCTACCTCTTTCTTCCCGTGCACCCCTGGCAGTGGGACGAATGGATTATTCCGCTGTTCGCCCCGGCCATCGCCGACGGTGACATCGTTCCGCTGCACACCGACGAAGACCTACGGTTGCCGCAGCAGTCCATCCGTACCTTCGCCAACCTCGGACACCCCGACCGGCACACCGTCAAACTGCCGCTGTCGATCCTCAACACGCTGGTCTGGCGGGGTCTCCCGACCGAGCGCACCCTCGCGGCACCTGCCGTCACCACCTGGGTCCAGGGCCTGCGCGACCGCGACCCCTTTCTGCGTGACACCTGTGGGGTCATCCTGCTCGGAGAGGTGGCCTCCGTTACAGTCCAGCATCCGCTCTACGACCATCTCCCCGAGACCCCGTACCAGTTCAAGGAAATCCTCGGCGCGATCTGGCGAGAACCGCTCCACCCCCGGCTCGCGCCCGGCGAGCGCGCCCGCACCCTTGCGTCGCTGCTCCACACGGATCCGCACGGCCGCGCCTTCACGGCCGAGCTCGTCGCCCGCTCGGGTCTGACCCCCTCCGCCTGGCTGACCCGGCTCTTCGCCGCACTGCTCCCGCCGCTGCTGCACTTCCTCTACCAGTACGGCACGGTCTTCTCCCCACACGGCGAGAACGCCATCGTGGTCTTCGACGGCCAGGATGTGCCCGTACGGCTGGCGATCAAGGACTTCGTCGACGATGTGAACATCAGCGCCCGGCCGCTGCCGGAGCACGCGACCATGCCGGACGACGTACGCAGCATCCTTCTCACCGAGGAGCCCGGCTTCCTCACCCAGTTCATCCACTCAGGGCTCTTCGTCGGTGTCTTCCGATTCCTGTCCAGGCTGTGCGAGGAGCAGCTGGCTGTCCCGGAGGACGAATTCTGGTCACTCGTCCGAGCCGAGATCCTGCGCCACCACACCCGCTTTCCCGAGCTCAAGGACCGCTTCGAGATGTTCGACATGCTGACGCCGCGCATCGAACGCCTCTGTCTCAACCGCAACCGCCTGTATCGCGACGGCTACCGCGACCGGCCCGAGCGCCCCCACGCCGTCGTCCACGGCACGGTTCCCAACCCACTCCACGCCTCCGCATGAGTCCTGGAGTGATCCCCGTTGTCAGTGGTGCACCGTAGGCTGGTCACGCTATGACAAAGCCATCTCTCCCCGAGCTCCTGCACGCCGCCGTGACCGCCGTCGGCGGTACGGAACGAACTGGTCAGGCCTCCATGGCCGAGGCCGTTGCCGAGGCTGTCGACGACAATTCCCATCTGCTGGTCCAGGCCGGTACCGGCACGGGCAAGTCTCTCGGTTACCTGGTGCCCGCGCTGGCGCACGGGGAGCACGTCGTGGTCGCCACGGCCACCCTGGCGCTGCAGCGCCAGCTCGTGGAGCGCGACCTTCCGCGTACGGTCGACGCCCTGCATCCGCTGCTGCGCCGTAGACCCCAGTTCGCGATGCTCAAGGGGCGCTCGAACTATCTCTGTCTGCACCGGCTCCACGAAGGTGTCCCGCAGGAAGAGGAAGAGGGACTCTTCGACCAGTTCGAGGCCGCGGCTCCGTCGAGCAAGCTCGGCCAGGATCTGCTGCGGCTGCGGGACTGGTCGGACGAGACCGAGACCGGAGACCGCGACGACCTCACCCCCGGCGTCTCCGACCGGGCCTGGGCGCAGGTCTCCGTCTCCTCCCGGGAGTGCCTGGGTGCCAGTAAGTGCGCGTACGGCGCGGAGTGCTTCGCGGAGATGGCCCGCGAGCGCGCCAAGCTCGCCGATGTCGTCGTCACCAACCACGCGCTCCTCGCCATCGACGCGATCGAGGGGGCCCCGGTGCTCCCGCAGCATGAAGTGCTGATCGTCGACGAGGCCCATGAGCTGGTTTCCAGGGTCACCGGAGTGGCCACCGGAGAACTCACCCCCGGGCAGGTGAACCGGGCCGTGCGCCGCGCGGCGAAGCTGGTCAACGAGAAGGCCGCCGATGCCCTGCAGACCGCGGCGGAAGGGTTCGAGCGGGTGATGGAGCTGGCGCTCCCCGGCCGTCTGGAAGAGGTCCCGGAGGACCTCGGCTACGCGCTGATGGCGCTCCGCGACGCTGCTCGCACCGTGATCACGGCCCTGGGGTCCACCCGGGACAAGTCCGTCCAGGACGAGGATGCCGTCCGCAAGCAGGCGATGGCCTCCGTGGAGACGATCCACGGCGTCGCCGAGCGCATCACCCAGGGGTCCGAGTACGACGTCGTCTGGTACGAGCGCCATGACCGCTTCGGCGCGTCCGTGCGCGTCGCCCCGCTCTCCGTCTCCGGCCTCCTGCGCGAGAAGCTCTTCGCGGACCGTTCCGTCGTCCTCACCTCCGCCACGCTCAAGCTCGGCGGAGACTTCAACGGTGTGGGCGCGTCCCTGGGCCTGGCCCCCGAGGGCACCGCGGGCGACGACATCCCACAGTGGAAGGGGCTCGACGTCGGCTCGCCCTTCGACTACCCGAAGCAGGGCATCCTGTACGTCGCCAAGCACCTGGCCACGCCCGGCCGGGAGGGTTCGCGCACCGACATGCTGGACGAGCTTGCCGAACTGGTGGAGGCCGCCGGCGGGCGCACGCTCGGGCTTTTCTCCTCCATGAGGGCCGCCCAGGCCGCCGCGGAGGAGCTGCGTGGCCGGCTCGACAAGCCGATCCTGCTGCAGGGCGAGGAGACGCTGGGTGAGCTGATCAAGAACTTCGCGACCGACCCCGAGACCTGCCTCTTCGGCACCCTCTCGCTCTGGCAGGGCGTCGATGTCCCGGGAGCGAGCTGCCAGTTGGTGATCATGGACAGGATCCCGTTCCCCCGTCCCGACGACCCGCTGATGAGCGCGCGCCAGAAGGCCGTCGAGGAGGCGGGGGGCAACGGGTTCATGGCCGTCGCGGCGACCCATGCCGCACTGCTGATGGCCCAGGGCGCCGGTCGTCTGGTCAGAGCCACGGGCGACAAGGGTGTGGTCGCGGTGCTCGACCCGAGGCTGGCCAATGCCCGGTACGGCAGCTATCTCCGGGCCTCGCTTCCCGACTTCTGGTACACGACGGACCGCAACCAGGCCCGCCGCTCACTCGCGGCGATCGACGCCGTCGCCAAGGCCGACGGGCGGTGATCCGGAAGCCCGCCCGGGCCCCTGTTCATCCTTGAGCGGTCGGCTGCGTCAGCCGCACGGACAGGGCCCCGGGACCGGCGCAGCGGATCCCGGGGCCCTGTCGGAACAGGTGTCTCTTCACACCCGCCGCAGCACCGCCACGACCTTGCCGAGGATGGTTGCCTCATCGCCAGGAATCGGCTGGTACGCGGAGTTGTGCGGGAGCAGCCATACATGGCCGTCCTCCCGCTTGAAGCGCTTGACTGTGGCCTCGCCGTCCAGCATCGCGGCCACGATGTCGCCGTTCTCCGCTACGGGCTGACGGCGGACGGTGACCCAGTCGCCGTCACAGATCGCCGCCTCGATCATCGAGTCGCCGACGACCTTCAGAACGAACAGCTCGCCGTCCCCGACCAGCTGGCGGGGGAGCGGAAAGACGTCCTCGACCGATTCCTCGGCGAGGATCGGGCCACCGGCTGCGATCCGCCCGACGAGCGGTACGTACGATGCCGCGGGCTTGCCAGTTGTATCGGTCGGCTGCGTACTGGGCTGATCCGAACCACGGACCTCGTACGCCCGGGGACGGTGCGGGTCGCGGCGCAGGAAGCCCTTGCGCTCCAGGGCCATCAGCTGATGGGCGACGGAGGACGTGCTGGACAGGCCCACCGCCTGACCGATCTCCCGCATCGATGGCGGGTATCCCCGGCGTTGCACGGAGTCCCGGATGACCTCGATCACGCGCCGTTGGCGGTCCGTGAGCCCCGAGCTGTCTGCTCGGATGCCTGGAGGTCGGCCGGGGAGCGAGCGTGCCGGTCGTGCCGGCTCTGGCCCCTCCGTGTTCGTGACTGAGTCATTCATGGCATGCACCGGCTGGAGTCGGCTCTGGGAGCGGTCCTGGGCAGTGATGGTGGCACTGTCTGCGGTGGTGGTCACGTCGGCCCCTCTCGAATGGTCTCCCTAGCTGGACAACGGTAGTAGCTTTCGAAAGGTTGCGCCAAACACACGTTCGAGTGAAAAACGGATAAAAGTCTGTGCCCTGTTTACTGCTGGGTGTATGAGCGAGGTTCGGGTGGGTTTCCGACGGTGTTCCGGCCCAGGCCCGGGCCGCTTTGCGGCGTTCCGATGCGACCGGCAATTCGGAGCATTACGGTAGCCTTCGGGGCCGCGCCGCTGCCACGCAGGGTGGTCTTCCGGCGGCCGTTCGGGTCAGACGCCGGGCGCCCCGCGATCCGTGCGCCCGGGAGTGTCCCGTAACCTCGTGGGCGGCCGCACGTTGCCTGCGGGCCGCCCGGGATGCGTGACACGCGCTAGGGCCAAATGCGCAACCAAACCCAAGATCTAGTGGTTGGATCGTTCCAGCTACCCAGAAGTTGTGGTCTCCGGTCGATCCGGCCGTGGCCATCGCCTATGCTTGTGGCTGCTTCGAAGGGTCCCCAACAGGGCCTGAAGAGGCTATTCAGTCGTGCCGTGAAGGAGGGTTCGGAGCTATGCACTGCCCCTTCTGCAGGCACCCTGACAGCCGGGTCGTCGACAGTCGCACCACCGACGACGGCACGTCGATCCGTCGGCGCCGTCAGTGCCCCGACTGCTCCCGCCGTTTCACCACGGTGGAGACCTGCTCGCTGATGGTGGTGAAGCGCAGCGGGGTGACCGAACCCTTCAGTCGCACCAAGGTCATCTCCGGCGTGCGCAAGGCGTGCCAGGGGCGGCCGGTCACCGAAGACGCCCTCGCCAAGCTCGGGCAGCGGGTCGAGGAGGCGGTGCGCGCCACCGGAAGCGCCGAGCTGACCACCCACGACGTGGGTCTGGCCATTCTTGGCCCCTTGCAGGAACTCGACCTTGTCGCGTACCTGCGCTTCGCGTCCGTGTACCGGGCGTTCGACACACTTGAAGACTTCGAGGCCGCGATCGTGGAACTCCGCGAGCGACGGTCTCCCGTGGAGGGATGCGGGACCGGCGGGACTCTTGAGGTTCCCGTTCCCGCCGTCGCCGCCGACTGAGTGACACCAGCTGATCGACACAGGGCTGTGAGATCAGCGGCAGGGCGGCTGCAGGAACCTGCTCCGGGCGCTGTGCGCGGCATCCGAAGCATCAGACACACACTGTGCCCCGGGAAGTTCTGGGCACTTCAGGGCGTTTTTGCCCACATATGGGAGGCGGCATGACAGAGACGGCGAGCGGCCCGGCACGAGGTTCCCGAGCCAAGGGATCCAAGTCGACTGCGACGAAGCAGGGCCTGCGTATCGAGCGCATCCACACCACCCCCGGCGTGCATCCGTACGACGAGGTGGCGTGGGAGCGCCGTGACGTCGTCATGACCAACTGGCGCGACGGCTCGATCAACTTCGAGCAGCGTGGCGTCGAGTTCCCCGACTTCTGGTCGGTGAACGCGGTCAACATCGTCACCAGCAAGTACTTCCGCGGCGCTGTCGGCACGCCGCAGCGCGAGACCGGTCTGCGACAGCTCATCGACCGGATCGTGAAGACGTACCGGAAGGCGGGCGAGGACTACAACTACTTCGCCTCTCCGGCCGACGCCGAGATCTTCGAGCACGAGCTGGCGTACGCCCTCCTGCACCAGATCTTCAGCTTCAACTCGCCGGTCTGGTTCAACGTCGGCACGCCCCAGCCGCAGCAGGTCTCCGCCTGCTTCATCCTGGCCGTCGACGACTCCATGGAGTCGATCCTCGACTGGTACAAGGAAGAGGGCATGATCTTCAAGGGCGGCTCCGGCGCCGGCCTGAACCTCTCCCGTATCCGCTCCTCCAAGGAGCTGCTGTCCTCCGGTGGCAACGCCTCCGGTCCTGTCTCCTTCATGCGTGGCGCCGACGCGTCCGCCGGAACGATCAAGTCCGGTGGCGCCACCCGCCGTGCGGCCAAGATGGTCATTCTCGATGTCGACCACCCCGACATCGAGAACTTCATCGAGACCAAGGTCAAGGAGGAGGAGAAGATCCGCGCCCTGCGCGACGCGGGCTTCGACATGGACCTGGGCGGCGACGACATCACGTCCGTCCAGTACCAGAACGCCAACAACTCGGTCCGCGTGAACGACGAGTTCATGAAGGCCGTCGAGACCGGCGGGAAGTTCGGGCTGCGCGCCCGGATGACCGGTGACGTCATCGAAGAGGTCGAGGCCAAGTCCCTCTTCCGCAAGATGGCCGAGGCCGCCTGGGCCTGCGCCGACCCGGGTATCCAGTACGACGACACGATCAACCAGTGGCACACCTGCCCCGAGTCCGGCCGGATCAACGGCTCGAACCCGTGCAGCGAGTACATGCACCTGGACAACACGTCGTGCAACCTGGCCTCGCTGAACCTGATGAAGTTCCTCAAGGACGACGGCAAGGGCAACCAGTCCTTCGAGTCCGAGCGCTTCGCCAAGGTCGTCGAGCTCGTCATCACCGCGATGGACATCTCCATCTGCTTCGCCGACTTCCCGACCCAGAAGATCGGCGAGAACACCCGCGCCTTCCGTCAGCTGGGTATCGGCTACGCGAACCTCGGCGCCCTGCTGATGGCGACCGGCCACGCGTACGACAGCGAGGGCGGCCGCGCCCTCGCCGGGGCCATCACCTCGCTGATGACCGGCACCTCGTACAAGCGCTCCGCCGAGCTCGCCGCGGTCGTCGGCCCGTACGACGGCTATGCCCGCAACGCCGAGCCGCACCAGCGCGTCATGGAGCAGCACGCCGACGCCAACGCCGCGGCCGTCCACATGGACGACCTGGACAACCCGATCTGGGCCGCCGCCACGGAGGCCTGGCAGGACGTCATCCGCCTCGGCGCGAAGAACGGTTTCCGCAACGCACAGGCCTCGGTCATCGCGCCCACCGGCACCATCGGTCTCGCGATGTCCTGCGACACCACCGGCCTCGAGCCCGACCTCGCCCTGGTCAAGTTCAAGAAGCTGGTCGGCGGCGGCTCGATGCAGATCGTCAACGGCACCGTTCCGCAGGCTCTGCGCCGCCTGGGCTACCAGGAGGAGCAGATCGAGGCGATCGTCGCCCACATCGCCGAGCACGGCAATGTGATCGACGCCCCCGGTCTGAAGGCCGAGCACTACGAGGTCTTCGACTGCGCGATGGGCGAGCGTTCCATCTCCGCGATGGGTCACGTGCGCATGATGGCGGCCATCCAGCCGTGGATCTCCGGCGCGCTCTCCAAGACGGTGAACCTGCCGGAGACGGCCACCGTCGAGGACGTCGAGGAGGTCTACTTCGAGGCGTGGAAGATGGGCGTCAAGGCGCTCGCCGTCTATCGCGACAATTGCAAGGTCGGCCAGCCCCTCTCCGCGAAGACCAAGGAGAAGGAAAAGTCCGCAGCGGACGCAGTCACGGCCAAGGCCGAGGAGACCATCCGTACCGCGGTCGAGAAGGTCGTCGAGTACCGCCCGGTCCGCAAGCGTCTCCCCAAGGGCCGTCCCGGCATCACCACCTCCTTCACGGTGGGCGGCGCCGAGGGCTACATGACCGCCAATTCCTACCCGGACGACGGTCTCGGTGAGGTCTTCCTGAAGATGTCCAAGCAGGGTTCCACCCTCGCCGGCATGATGGACGCCTTCTCCATCGCGGTCTCGGTCGGTCTGCAGTACGGCGTCCCGCTGGAGACGTACGTCTCGAAGTTCACCAACATGCGCTTCGAGCCGGCCGGCATGACGGACGACCCGGATGTGCGGATGGCGCAGTCGATCGTCGACTACATCTTCCGCCGCCTGGCGCTGGACTTTCTGCCCTTCGAGACCCGCTCGGCACTCGGCATCCACTCGGCCGAGGAGCGTCAGCGTCACCTCGACACCGGTTCGTACGAGCCGTCTCTCGAGGACGACGAGCTGGACGTCGAGGGCCTGGCTCAGTCCGCCCCGCTCCGGACGGAGCCGCTGAAGGCGGTGGCCGCTCCGCAGGAGGCGGAGATGCCCGCTCCGAGGACGGCACACACCTCGGCGGAGCTCGTCGAGATGCAGCTGGGCATCAGCGCGGACGCGCCGCTCTGCTTCTCCTGCGGTACGAAGATGCAGCGCGCCGGGTCCTGCTACATCTGCGAGGGCTGCGGCTCGACCAGCGGCTGCAGCTGATCCAGAGCCCCGTAGGGGCATGAAGCACCGGTCAGGGCGGTGGAGTCGGTCTCTCGGCTCCGCCGCCCTCGGCGTCTGTCCTGCCGGGGCTCAAGGTGTCAGGTGCCCGGCTTGTGGTTTCCCATGATCGCGGCGTACGAACCGGGGGCGCCGTCGAAGCCCCGGACCGTTCCGTGGAACGTCCAGACGCCCGATCCGTCCCGGACGAACTCGGCCACGGTTGCCGCCGTGGCGGTGGCGACCCCGGAGAAGTCTTCCTCCGCCAGGTTCGTGTAGCCCTCGCGAATCTGCACGCCGGTATTGGCTATGTCGCCGAACGTCTTCCGGCCGTCGCGCTGCTGAATGACCACTCCGACCACGACCCGGGTGTACGCGGTCGACAGCCTCTCCAGTTCCAGAGTCATCACCTCGTCGAAACCGAGACCCTGGCCGGTCCTGCTGTCGCGGTTCAGCGTGATGGTGCCGTCCGGCGAGCGGCTGTCGAAGTGCACGAGATACGAGGGGCTGCCGGACGGTTCGTCCGCCGGGTAGGTCGCCGCGATGATGTCGAGGTCGTGAGCGGGCGCACCCGGCGGACTCGGGTCCCACTTGAGCCTGATCTCGACCTTCTCGATGTCCTTGTTGGGAGTGCTCATCGGGCTCCCCTCCTTGCTGCTGGGCCGTCGGACCGGTCGTGTCACCCGATCATGTCCGTAACTCTCCCTGGAGCCAACCGGCTTGGGCGCGGGCGGCGGAATCGGGCCATTGTTGTTCCCGGCGCCGTTCAGTGCGGGATGCGGCGCGGTGGACGCTCAGGATGTCCGTACCGCCGTCGACGAGGACGACCGCATCGATGTCGTACCGCTCGATCAGCGCCCGGTAGGCGGCGCGCAGCGGCTGCACTCCCACCCGGGTGAAGGCGTGCACGGTGCTCGGGTAGTGGTGCAGATCGAGCCACTGGGCGAGGGTGCGTTCCGGGAAGTACGCCTGGTGGAGGGCCGTTTGGGGGGTGATCACGGCCACGTCCGGTGCCAGCCACGCATCGAGGGGGAGTCCTTCGAGTGCGCTGAACGACAGATTGGCGAGCAGGACGTCCTTGCCCTGATGGAGCAGGGAGAGCGCCACCGGCAGGCCCGCGTAGATGTCGAAGCCGCCACCCGCCCCGGCTACGAGGATGCGCTCGGCCGATTCGAGACGCGCGAACAGAGGGTTGGTGTGGAAGGCCGTCAATGGGGATCATTCTCCGGTCCGGGTTGACCGGTTCGGGCGCACTCCGGCAGAGCGTGACCCGCGCCACCTTCGGCGCCTTACGATAGCGCGGTGCTGGTCAAGTGGATTCGCTGCACCGTGATGGATCGTCGTGGTTTCGAGCGGGGGCAGCGAAAGTGGGCGGGGCTGCTCGGTGAGCCGGGGTTCAGGGGACAGGGGGGCGGATGGAGTCGGGGGCGACCGGAGGTTGCCCATGTGTTCGCGTTCTGGGAGAACCGGGTCTTCTACGACTCCTTCATGGCGCGTGCGCATGACCAGTTGGCTGCGACGCAGTCCGGAACGTACAGCGACATCCAGGTCAAACTGTTCGAATGCCGCTTCGACGTGAAGACCGGCTTCGAGCCGCATTTCACTGATGCGGACGTGGTCAGAGTGGCACACAGCACCGTGCATGAGGACCGCGTGGAGCATTTCGCTCTGATGCAGCAGCGGGTGTGGAATCCGGCGATGGCCGGATCGCCCGGAATGCTGCGCGGTGTGTTCGGCGAAGCGCCGGGGCACGAGTTCCTCGTGTTGTCGATGTGGCAGTCGAGCGCTGAGCGAGGCAAGTACCGGCCGGGGAGCGTCGAACGGCTTTCGCAACGGGCGCAGACCGAGGACGATGTGGCGGCTCTGGCGGGGGACGTCGTGCAGCTCGAGCCCTCCTGGACCGTCTGAGCCGACGGCACCCGGGCCCTTGCGCTCGTGATCAGCCAGGTCCTGCCACGGTGCGGCGTGCCGGGGCGGCAGCCGGGGCTGCGTCGGCGGGCCGGTCGGCGATGTCTCCGGGCAACGGGCTGTTCCGTGTCCAGGACCTGCGGGTACCCGGCGGATCGCTCTCCGTGGGGCAGCGCAGGCGGCTCGCGCTCGCCCGTCTGTCGGCCCGCGGATCTGCCGCTCGACGAGCCCGTGAACCACGTGGTGCTCGGGCCGATGCGGGAGCTGGAGAAAAGCCCTGGAGCTGCGGCCGTGGTGCTGGTGGTCTCCCACACCGGCTCTGCGGCGCCGTTTCACCGGCGGCATACCGCGGAGGGGTCCGGACAGCTGCTCGAATGAGCTGGAACCGATCTAGGGTCTGTACATGGCACGACCGCAGCGCATTGTCCTCGTCCGGCACGGCGAGTCCGAGGGCAATGCCGATGACACGGTGTACGAGCGTGAGCCCGACCATGCATTGCGGCTCACCGCGACGGGTTTGCGGCAGGCCAGGGAGACAGGGGCACAGCTGCGCGAACTCTTCGGCAGGGAGCGGGTCAGTGTGTACGTCTCGCCCTACCGCCGCACGCACGAGACCTTCAGGTCCTTCGGCCTCGACCTGGAGCGGGTGCGGGTGCGGGAGGAGCCACGGCTGCGTGAACAGGACTGGGGAAACTGGCAGGACCGCGAGGACGTAAGACTGCAGAAGGCGTACCGGGATGCCTATGGGCACTTCTTCTACCGCTTCGCGCAGGGGGAGTCCGGCGCCGATGTGTACGACCGGGTCGGAGCATTTCTGGAGAGCCTGCACCGGAGCTTCGAAGCCCCCGACCATCCGCCCAACGTTCTCCTGGTCACCCATGGACTGACGATGCGGTTGTTCTGCATGCGCTGGTTCCACTGGTCGGTGGCCGAATTCGAGTCACTGTCCAATCCCGGCAACGGGGAGAAGCGGACGCTGATACTCGGCGAGGACGGGCGCTACACACTTGACCGGCCGTTCGAGCGCTGGCGGACCCCTGAGCCTTACGGCATCACCGGATAGAGTGGAAGGGCGATGACCGCTGACTCCGCTACCGCCTCACGCTTCGAGCGCGCCCTGGCCAGCCTGCGCGGGCTGGCCGTAGGAGACGCCCTTGGCTCCCAGTTCTTTGTGCCCGTCAACTATCCGCTCCTGAAACAGCGCACATTGCCGCCCGGACCCTGGCAATGGACCGATGACACGGAGATGGCGTGCTCGGTCCTGGCCGTGCTCGTCGGGCACGACCGTATCGACCAGGACGCGCTCGCCCACTCCTTCGCCGACCATCACGACTTCGACCGGGGATACGGCCCCGCCGTGAACCGGATGCTCCGACTGATCCGGGAGGGCGGCGACTGGCGCGAGCTGGCGTCGGCGCTTTTCAACGGTCAGGGCTCCTGGGGCAACGGCTCAGCGATGCGCATCGCACCCGTCGGCGCCTGGTACGCGGACGACCCCGAGCAGGCCACGCACCAGGCCGAGATCTCCTCGTACACCACGCATCAGCACCGGGAAGCCGTCGTGGGCGCGATGGCCGTGGCGGCGGCCGCCTCGCTCGCAGCCGCGCCCGGGGGGCCACCGACGCCTGAGAATCTCCTCGACGGGGTGGTCGCGCTCGTACCGCGCAGCGCGGTGGGCGCCGGGCTCCGCCGGGCCCGCGACATGCTCGACTACAGCGATGCCGGGACTGTGGCCGCGGTTCTGGGCAACGGCCGCCGTACCAGTGCACATGACACGGTGCCGTTCGCTCTCTGGTCTGCGGCGCGGAGCCTCGGCGACTTCGAGAAGGCGTTCTGGGTGACCGCTCAGGCCGGTGGGGACGTGGACACGACCTGCGCGATCGTCGGTGGGGTCGTCGCGGCGGGCAAGGCGGGCGCACCGCCGGCCGACTGGTCGGCGCAGGCGGAAGAGCTGCCGGACTGGCTTCCCCGCCCGGGCCGCAGCTGAGACGGGCCGACTGTCACGGTACTGACACATCCCTGCCGCGGGTGGCTGCGAGCGGCAGCAGGGGGGCTAACCTTTCGGCCACGCCGCCCTCGATGATCATCATGACGGGCGTGTGCCGAATGAGATGCCGGGCTGCTCGCACTGTTCAGCTGCCGTGTGAGCGGACCTCGGTGGGGAGGGGCCCCATGCCCGATCACGCGTCAGAATCAGCCGTCCAGCCAGAGGCGCCCGAGCCGCCTCGTACGTCGGAACCGTCTCGCGCGATGGAGTCGGAGCCGGAGGGGGAGCCGACGCAGCGACCGGAACCGTCCGAGGTGCCGGAGTCCCGGGACGCCGTTCCGCAGGCGCCGAGGGTTCCGGCGTACGCGCAACAAGGGTGGCAACCGCAGCAGCCCAACCCATGGCAGAGCAGTCGGCAGACAGCCGATACGCTCGCGCGGCTGCGCCCGGCCCGCCCGGCCGCCATCCGTAACGCCACGCTCTGGGCGGCCGCCGCTACCGCGCTCCTCAGCGCGTTGTTGCTCGGTGACGGACTCGGCCCGAACCTGCTGATCGTGGCAGTCCCCGCCGCACTCGCGGCCTACTTCGCCGCGCAGGCAGCGGGTCGTCGACTCCGGTCCTGGTCCGCAGTCTGGGCGGTCGGCGGCCTTGCTCTGCTCGCGGTCCCGGCGCTCAGGGACGCGGGCTGGCCGGTCTTCCTCGCCGTTGTGTCGGCCGTCGCGCTGGGCTCGCTGACGCTGCACGGCAGCCGCAGCTGGCTCGGCGTGTTCCTCGGTTCGGTGGGTCTCTTTTCCTCCGTGGCCGGGGGACTGTGGTGGGGAGTGGGTGGTGTTCGCGACCGTATGACCGGTTCCCGCGGTCGGTGGGGTGTCGTGTTCCGTTCCACTGTGGTGGCGATCGGCCTGCTCATCGTCTTCGGAGCGCTCTTCGCCAGCGCAGATGCCGCGTTCGCCGATGTGCTCGGAAACCTGATCCCCGAGGTGTCGCTGGGCGATGCCCCGTGGCGGTTCTTCCTGTTCGTGGTTGGTCTGGTCGGTGCGCTCACCGCCGCATACACCGCCGCCGCCCCGGTGCGCTGGGACGACGTCACCGTGCGCGACGGGAAGCCCCGCGGGCGCCTGGAATGGGCGCTGCCGCTCATCGTGCTGAATCTGCTCTTCGCCGTCTTCATCGCCATCCAGCTCACCGTGCTGCTCGGCGGGTACGACAAGGTGATGACCGAGACCGATCTCAGCTACTCCGCATACGCCCGCCACGGCTTCTGGCAGCTGCTGTGGGCCACCCTGCTCACCCTTCTGGTCATCGCGCTCGCGCTGCGCTGGGCACCGCGTGGGCACTCGCGAGACCGCACGCTTGTACGGACCGTCCTCGGCGCGCTCTGCCTCCTCACTCTCGTGGTGGTCGCCTCGGCGCTGCGGCGCATGGACCTGTACGTCGACGCCTACGGCCTGACCCGGCTGCGCATATCCGTGGCTGCGGTGGAACTCTGGCTGGGTGTGGTGCTCGTCCTGATCATGGCGGCGGGCGTGTTCGGCGCCCGTATGCTGCCGCGCGCCGTGGCGGCGAGCGCCGCCGCTGCCGTGCTCACATTCGGTCTGGTCTCGCCCGACGGGCTGATCGCGGAACAGAACGTGCAGCGTTACCGCAGCCATCACACCATTGACATCGACTACCTCCGGGGACTCTCGGCCGACGCCGTACCGGCACTCGACAGGCTTCACGAACCGCTGCGATCCTGTGCCCTCAACGAGATCCAGCACACGCTCCGTGCATCCGATGCACCGTGGTACGCCACCAGTTGGGGCGAGGCGCGGGCACGCGACATTCTGGAGAAGCGGAGCGCGAATGCTCTTGTGACGGACTGCCGGGGGCAGGGGAGCGAAGGAGACAGCGAGCGCAACGGTTACGAGGGCGACGACTCGTACGACCCGTACTGACCCCTACCCGCCCCGCCTCGCACTCACGCTGCATTGCGTCGCACGCACGCACGGTGCAGGGGCTCGGTCCGAGTCGTACCGGGCGGTCCGGACAGGTGTAGGACGCACCCTTCGCGGAACGTCCTGCACCTGCGCCGACGGGCGCTTTCTCGCCGGTATGCCCTGCTGATCGAGCGCCTGTGGCGACACGCGTCGTGCTGCGTTACGCGGCAGGTCCCCCTGCGGAGGCCTTGCCGCTCAGCGCGTCCAAGTCGCTCTTGCGCACCCGGATCACCAGCACCGCAGTCAGCAGGGCGACGGCCACCATCGCCACCGCTGCCGTGAAGGCAGTCGAAATGCCCTGGGTGAGCACTTCGTGTCCCCATGGTGTGGGCAGTTCGTGCGACTTGGCGAACGTCGCCTTCTGCTCCGGTGTCGCCCGCGCCATGAACGACGGATTCTGCTTCTCCGCCCCATTGCGGCTCGCTGTGCCGAAGACGGTGACCAGGATGGAGAGGCCCAGCGAACCACCCACCTGCTGGCTGGCATTGAGCAGTCCGGACGCCGCGCCCGCCCCGCGAGCGGTTCGCGCACGAGGAGCGGGCGCGGGTCGCGGAGGTGCGGCAGGCCGTCGCGGAGGGCGAAGCCCCGTAGACCGTGCCCTGGCGGAAAGGGGTGGGCCCCCGGTGCCGTGCGACGGCACCGGGGGCCCACCCCCTCTCCTCCTGCCGGAGGGGACTATCCGAAGGCCAGCTTCTCCATCCAGCCCGAGCTGATGACGGTCTTCGCCGCCGGGTTGGTGTTGGTGGTCGACGGGAGGTAGATGCTCATGTGCCCGTCGGCCACGAAGCGGGCCCAGAAGTCCGGGATCCCGTCCTTGTTGATGTCCGGGATGCCGATCACCTGGTCGATGGTGGCCTTGGTCCAGCCGGTGCCGAATTGGACGTCGACTCCGTCGGCCGAGTTCACGGCCACCTTCAGTGAGTCCAGGTCGACGCTGCCGGCCACCGCACCGGGCTTGCCGTGGCGGACGTACATGTTGCCGTTGTCGACGTTGCGCCAGAGCAGGTCGGGCACGTTGTCCTTGTCCATGTCGGCGAGGTTGACGATGTCACGCCCGGTGCCCCAGGCGGCGCCCTCCATCAGCGTGGCGCTCTGGAAGGTGCCGCCGGAGTAGCCCGAGAGCACCCAGAAGGCGGTGCCGGCGCGCAGGGCGAGGTCGGGGTGCTTGTCGCCCGTGATGTCGCCGACGGCCTTGAGCTGGGTCCAGGTGGACGGGGCCGGTGCGTTCGAGGGCAGCCGGATCTTGATCCGGCTGTCCACGTTGAACGAGCCGTAGCCGTCGCCCGGGTAGAGCCAGAAGCCGCCGTCCGGGGTGACCGCGAAGAGGTCCGTCGTCCCGTCGCCCGGGTAGGCGTCCTGGTAGTGCGCGATCAGCGCCGCCTTCTTGGACACCGGGTCGTACCAGTGGCCCGGCGGGTTCAGCACCGAGTTGCCGTCGGCCCCGATCTTGTACGACGAGGCCAGCTGGCTGTACAGCTCGCCGCCCTCCTGGCCCGGATAGGTGCGCAGGGTTCCCGCGGCGTCGATGACGAGCAGGTCGGGGATGCCGTCGCCGCCGGTGTCACCCGGGCTGTCGGCAGCCTCCTTCGGCGGGACGTACGTCGTGTAGTCGGTGCGCGCGCTCGCGTTGCCGACGCTGTCGTAGGCATACACCTGGAGGGTGTTCGGGCCCGCGTTCAGCGGCTTGAGGGCCGCCACGGTGGCCACGCCGCTGGCGTTGGCGGTGACGGTGACGGGGCTTACCCCGCCCCACGCGTACGTGAACTTCGTGGCGCCCGGCGACTCGAAGGTGATCGGACCGGTGCCGCCGAAGTTCACCGTCGCCCAGGTCGCGCCGTCCGAGGTGGCGCGCAGGAACACGTCACTGGTGACGATGGGTTGGGACGGGCCGCTCGGGTCGACCGTGATGCGGCACGGCTCGGTGCCCGGCGGGTAGACGGTGGAGTCCGCGCCCACCGCGTCCCGGGCCATCACGTCCCAGGAGAGCGTGGTGTTGGTGGTGATGTCCTTCAGCAGAGGGTCGGTGACCGGGATGGGCAGCGAGGCCACACCGCTGGAGTTGGTGGTCACGAAGGTGCCGGCCGGCACGGTGCCGCCGGTCTTCCAGATGCGGAAGCGCAGCGACTTCAGGTTGCTGTCGGCGTCCTTGGCGGTCGCCGACAGGGTGATGTTGGTCTTGCCGATCGTCACACCGGCGCCGGGGCCGGGCGTGCAGGCGCCACCGGGGTTGGAGGTGCCGGCGGTGGGCTCGGACGGCTTGCGGTTGTAGGTGGACTCGATCTGCGCCGTGGTCGCCTTGAACTTGCGCCAGGTCTGGGTGTCCGTCTCGGTCGTGGCCTGCATGCCCACGGTGATGTTCGACCAGCCCTTGTCGGTCGCGGTCTGGGCGGTGGACGTGAAGTCGAAGGACTCGTACTCGTCCGGGCAGAGGGACGAGGACCAGCCGTGCGCGAAGGACTTCTTCTCGATCACCGATGACCAGCTCGGCTGGGCCTTCCACGTGGTGCCGGACGAGATCGCGCCGGTGAGCCAGAACTCGAACTGACGCTTGTCGCAGGACCACGAGTGGTTGTTGAGAACCTTGAAGGTCGCCTTGGAGACCGTGGCGCCCTTGATCGAGCTGTCCCAGTTCATCCGCCAGAACGAGCGGGCGAGGCCGCCGGTGTCCTTCTCGTAGCCGACGCGGGCGTCGGAGGTGCCGTTGGAGAAGTTGGTGCCGTTGTAGAAGCTGGTGGTCGGGTACGGCCTGTAGGCCACCGTCCACGCGGCCCAGCCCGGGTTGAGCGGCGGGTCGACGAACAGCGGATAGCTCACGCCCTCCCGGTCGGCCAGGCCGGTCGCGGCGAGACCGAGGCCGAGCCGGGCGGAGGAGGTGTTCTCGCCGGCCAGGGTGATCGGCAGCGGCGCGGACTTGGCGCCCGGCTCGATGCCGGTGAGGCCGGAGAGCTTCAGGACGTCGGCGCTGGTGGCGACCGAGGTGTGGTTCGGGGTGCCTTCGGGCAGCTCGGGGTCACGGCCGCTGGAGTCCCAGGCGAACGGCGTCGGGATCGTGCCGATCTCCTTGCCGCCCGCGCCGGCCTTGTCGAGGACCTGGACCCGGCTGGCCGTCTTGTCCTGCCGGAAGACGGCGGTGTCGGAGCGCAGCCCGTACGTGACGGTCTTCAGCGCCTCCTGCCGCGCGGCCTCGGGGGACTTGACGATGAGGACCTGCGCCAGGCCGCCCTCCTCGCGGGTGACGAGCAGCAGGTCGACGCCCGGCAGCACCTCGGAGTAGAGGGCGCGCGGGCCGTCGAGCACCGGCTCGGGCAGCGCGCCCGGCCAGGTGTACGCGACCGTGTGGCCGTCGAGGTCGATCTCGGCGAGCACCGTCTCGCCCGGGGCCTCGGCGCGCGTGAACGAGCGGTCGGCACGCGCCGGATGGGCGCTGCCGCTCGCGAAGCGCACCGGGACGACGGGGTTGACGGGTGCGATGCCGAGGCCGTGCGGGGCCTTCGGCGTCCGCTTGAGGGTGTTGTCGACCGGGGCCCAGTGGCCCTCGGCGTTCTTCGCCCGGACCGGCGTGGCGTTGGTCCGGGTGCGCAGCTGGCCGTCGGGCAGCGCCCAGGTCAGCGAGGTGGCCGTGGTGGCCGTGTCGATCAGGACCTGCTTGCCGGAGCGAACGGCCAGGGCCACGGCGGTGGCCTCGTCGCGCGGGCCGGTCGAGGCGCGGGTGGCGTCGGCGTTGCCGCCGGACGCGGTGGGCGGGGTGCTGCCGCCCGGCTGCCACCAGGGCAGCAGCGCGGCGATCAGGGCGGCCAGGACGAGGCCGAGGGTCAGGGACAGCCGCGTGCGCGTGCGCACGAATGGGCTGAGATATCGGGGCGGCGCGGTCACGGCGGTCTACTCCCGTGGGAACCAATCGGATTGAGGACAGCACAGACAGCCCCGTCGGCAGGCCGCGAGGCGGAAGGCGCGCACACGATGACACACCCGGGGACCGGCGTCCATGTGTAAAGAGTTTATAAACTCGTTACTCTTCGATGGAAACGATTTGACCGAGTGTTAATTGTGTCCGGTTCAGGGCTTTTATGGATTCTTATTGAGTTTCATCCGGTGAATCATCCACAAACCTCTGATGAGGCGTCAGTTGTGGCACCGTGATCCACTTTGCACCGTGGCGGAGATCACTGGAACCCGTTTCCGGACCCTCCCGGTGACCTTGAAATGTGGTCCGTCCATGACAGAGAGTGCGCACGCACGCGCCTGAGCCAGGCGTGTGCCTTTTGGTGTTTCCGCACCTCGTCCGTTGTCTGAATTGCCAGGGTGGGAGTCGACGCGTATGCGTGCTTCAGGTCCGCTGTCATGGCTGGGGCGAGGACGCCCAGCCCTGACGGAGTCACAACGAAGGCGCCGGCGGCGAAGCCGCACGGCGACCGTCCTCCTTTTGTCCTCGACATTGACCGTGACCAGCCTGGGCGGTCAGGCGCTGGCCATCCCCGGTCCCGGCATGAACCGCGAGAAGGACCTCTCCAAGGTCGAGCTGCCGGAGCTGCCCAAGAGCACCGAACTCCCCGGCGACGAGACGGCCCAGAAGACGCTGACGCTGGCGCCTGAGGTTCCGATCGAGAGTTATACGCCGGCGAACATCACTCCGTGGGTCGACGGCAGTGGTAGCGCGAAGATCGAGTCGACGACCGCGCCTGGTGCCACGGTGCCGGTGACGAATGAGACGAACAATCTGCCGATTGCCATCGGTGTGCCCGAGGGCGGCGATGCCTCGGCCCTCGCCGGCAACTGGACTGTGGGGCTGGCTCCGCAGGCCACGTCGCAGGACGCGGGTGTGTCGGGTCTGGTCATGAAGGTGACCCCGCCGGCGACGGTCGACCCGGCCGCCGAGGTGACGCTGACGGTCGACACGACCGGTTTCGCGGATCTGTATGGTCCGCAGGCGGCTCACCGTTTCGGTCTGATGCTGCTGCCGGAGTGCGTGTATTCCTCGCCGACGGAGGGTGACTGCGCGGACGACGCGGGTGTCACGACGATGTCCGTGTCCGAGGGGGACAAGGACGTCAAGAACGGCAAGGCCCACTTCCAGCGGCTGAGTTCCTCGGTCAAGGTCGTCGCGGCGAAGGACGCGCCGACCAAGTCGAAGGCCGCGAAGAAGGCGAGCACCCGCACCCTCGTCACCGGCACGGTCCCGGTCGCCGGCCTGCTCGGCGAGGACTTCGCCTCGGCCGGCCAGGCCACCAAGGCGTCCTACGAGACCGGGGTGCGGCCCGTCGCCAACACGACCGGCGGCGCCGCGCTCGGCATGCTCGACACCGGCTCCTCGGTGCAGGGCGACTTCACGGCCTCCCCGCTGCTGTCGTCCGGCGCCTGGTCGGCGGGTTCTTCGTCGGGTGCGTTCACGTACTCGTACGACGTGCAGGTCCCCGAGACCGCCGGCGGCCTGATGCCGAAGGTCAACCTGGCGTACTCCTCCCAGTCGGTCGACGGCCGGACCTCCTCGTCGAACAACCAGGCGTCGTGGATCGGTGACGGCTGGGACTACAACGCGGGCTCCATCACCCGTACGTACGTCAACTGCCGCGAGGACTCCAAGAAGGACGGTGCGAACAACAAGACGCACCGCACCGCGGACCTGTGCTGGGGCTCGGACAACGCGACCCTCTCGCTCGGCGGCATGACCACCGAGCTGGTCTGGGACGCCACGAAGGGCCCGAACGGCAGCGACGGCAAGCCCGTCGGCCAGTGGTTCACCGCCAACGGCGACGGCTCCAAGATCGAGCGGATCACCGGCAAGGCCACCGGCAACAATGCGAAGGACGGTGAGTACTGGGTCGTCACCACCAAGGACGGCACCAAGTACCACTTCGGTCTGAACAAGCTGCCAGGCTGGTCCGACAAGGGCACCCCGGACATCACCGCGGACGACGACCCGACCACCGACTCGGTGCTCACGGTCCCGGTCTACGGCAACCACCCGGGCGAGGACTGCTACAAGGGTCCGACCACCGACGACTGGAAGAACTCCTGGTGCACCCAGGGCTGGCGCTGGGGCCTCGACTACGTCGAGGACGTCCACGGCAACGCCATGTCGCTGTGGTGGAACAAGGACCAGAACTACTACGCCCGGAACTTCAACTTCAAGGCCCCGGTCGTCTACGACCGCGACGGCTACCTGTCGCACATTTACTACGGCCAGCGCAAGGACAGCATCTTCACCGCCACGGCCCCGGCCCGCGTCGGCTTCACCGTCGCCGAGCGCTGCTACGCCGTGGGCGACGTCACCTGCATCGAGGACAATTTCAAGTCCAAGGACCCGGGCAAGTACCGGCCCTGGTTCGACACCCCGGCCGACCTGCGCTGTGAAGCCAAGAAGAAGTGCTGGAACGCCGGCCCGTCCTTCTGGACCCGCAAGCGCCTCGACAAGATCCAGACCTCGGCCCAGCGGCGCACCGACACCACCGTCCGCCAGGTCGTCGACCAGTACCAGCTCAAGCAGTCCTTCGCCGAGCTGAAGACCGGCGCGAACACCGCCCTGTGGCTGGAGTCCGTCCAGCGCACCGGCTACGCCCGCAAGGGCTCCACCGACGACAGCATCATGCTCAACTCGGTGCGGTTCGAGCCGAACACCGAGGACATGCCCAACCGCGTCGAGGCGGTCCACCCGTCGCGTCCGGGCTTCTCCCGGCTGCGCATCGCGCGTGTCGTCAACGAGTATGGCGGCGAGACCGTCGTCAACTACAAGCCGATCGAGGGCGACTGCCTCAATGGTCCGCTTCCGGGCAAGGCCGACAAGGCGGCACTGAAGGCCAACGACCGGCTGTGCTACCCGTCGTTCTGGAACCCGGACCCCGAGGTCGAGGACATCGACTGGTTCCACAAGTACGTCGTGGACTCCATCGAGGAACTGCCCAACATCGAGGGCAACTTCACGACCCGGACCTCCTACGAGTACGAGAACCCGGCCTGGAAATTCGCCGACGCCGAGTTCACCAAGAAGTCCACGCGCACGTATTCGCAGTTCGCCGGCTTCGAGCAGACCACGGTGATCACCGGCCCGAAGAAGTCCGCCGCGGACAGCGGCGAGGGCTCCACCCCCGGCGAGGACACCCCGGGCCCCGACAGCCCGCGCTCCAAGTCCGTCACCCGCTACTTCCGCGGCATGGGCGACACCGTTCCGGTCAAGGACATCACCGGTGCCGAGATCGCCAAGGACCGCGAGGCGTTCGCCGGCCGGATCGCCGAGGAGCTCACGTACACCGACTCCACCAAGGCCGACAAGGACTGGCTGTCCCGCTCGATCACCAAGCCCGAGGCCACCGAGCTGGCCAAGCGCGACCGTGACGACGGCCTGGACCCGCTCAAGGCGTGGCGGGTCACGGAGCCCGAGGAGATCGCCTACACCAAGGCGTCCGGCAAGAACAAGGACGACAAGGACGACAAGGGCAACGTCGGCCGCACCCTGCGCTCGGTGAAGACCACGACGGCGTACGACGCGACGTACGGTCTGCCCGAGCTCGTGGAGTCGCTGGGCGACACCGAGAAGACCGGCGACGAGTCCTGCACCAAGCTGGAGTATTTGCACCAGACCACCAAGAACCTCATCGGCCTGTCCAAGCAGGTCCTGGTCTCGCCGACGACCTGTGAGAACGCCAAGTGGACCGACCTGTCCACGCTCAGCGGCGCCACCCGCACCGCGTACGACGGCACGGCCTACGGCACCGCACTCGGAGCGAACAGCCGCGGTCTGGCCACCGAGTCGTGGTCGCTCAACGGCGCCGGCACCGGCTTCGAGACCAACGGCACCACGGGCTTCGACGAGGTCGGCCGGGTGATCCGGGCGACCAGCCCGGAACAGCTGAAGCAGCCGAGCCCGAAGTCCTCCACGATCACCTACGACCCGCCCCAGGGCCAGGTGTTCAAGGTCACCACGACCAACGTCTCCGGCCACAGCCAGATCCAGGAGCTGGAGCCGGGCCGCGCGGTCACCCTCAAGACGACCGACGTCAACAACTTCGTCAGTGAGGCCGTGTACGACCCGCTGGGTCGTCTGGCCGAGGCGTGGGCCCCGGGCCGTACCCCTGGCAGCGGCGTCCCGGACTTCCGCGCGGTCTACACGGTCCCGAAGGAGGAGACCGACCCCAAGGACCCGAAGACCAAGATCCGCAAGCCTCCGTACGTCACCACTTACGCGCGTGGCTACGAGGACCGGATCGAGACCTCCGTCACCCTCTACGACGGCCTCGGCCGTGAGCGCCAGACGCAGGAGGAGTCGGACAACGGCTCCGGCTGGCTGATCACCGACACGCTGTACGACAGCGCCGGTGAGGTCTACCAGACCAACAACGCCTATCTGACCCAGGAGGCCACGCCGGGCGAACTCTTCACCCCGGTCTCCGACACGGTCGTTCCCAACATCACCCGCTACACCTACGACGGCCTCGGCCGCGTGGTCAAGGAGACCCCGTACCTCAAGTGGGTCGACCCGAAGACCAAGGAGTCCTACTCCCAGCCGTACGAGGACCGGGCCACGAAGTACGAGTACGGCGAGGACTGGTCGAAGGTCGTCCAGCCGCAGGGTGACTCGTCCTACACGGTCTTCACCGACGCGCTGGGCCGCACGGTCCGCACGGACACCGTCAATCCGGCGGCGCCCGGCGGGTTCACGTCGACGAGCTACGACTACGACGCGCACGGCCGGATGGAGAAGGCGACCGCCTCCGCCGACAAGACGCACCCGTGGACCTGGACGTACGACCACCAGGGCAACCTGCTGACAGCGACCGACCCGGACGCGGGCGCGACCTCTACGGAGTACGACGCCTTCGGCCGCGTTCTGACCCTCACGAACGCCCGTGGCACCAAGGTCTGGAGCGGCTACGACGAGCTGTCGCGGCCGAAGCAGCAGCGCCTGAACAACGCCACCGGAACCGTGCTGGCCGACTACACGTACGACACCGTCCCGGGCGGCAAGGGCATGCCCGCGACCGCCACGCGCTACACCGACGGTCTGGCGTACACCCAGAAGGTCAACGGCTACACCAAGGACTACGCGCCGACCTCGACCACGCTGTCCCTGCCGCAGTCGATCGTCGACACGTGGGGCTTCAAGAAGGACTACACCTACAGCTACACGTATTCCGACAACGGAATGCTGGACGAGACCACGCTTCCCGAGGCGGGCAAGTTCGCCTCAGAGAAGCTGGTCGTCCGCTACAACAAGCAGGGTCTGCCGCTCTCGATCTCCGGCAAGAACTGGTACGGCTCCGAGACGGTCTACGACCCGTACGGCCAGGTCATGCGCTCCACCCTGGGCGCCCAGCCCTACCGGGTGTGGACGCAGAACGCGTTCGACGAGTCCAGCGGCGCGCTCACGGAGCAGTCGGTCTACCGGGAGAAGGGCGGCGCCGACGCGGACAAGTCCGTGGTCGGTGGCAACCTGGTCTCGAACCGGGGCTACACCTACGACCCGGCCGGCAACGTCACCTCGATCCAGGAGAAGTCCACCGGGATCGAGGAGCGCCAGTGCTTCGTCTACGACCCGGTGGGTCAGCTCAAGTCGGCCTGGACCTCCAAGGACCAGACCAACTGCACCAACCCGAAGAACACCGACGGCACGCTCAACGTGGCGTCGGGCAAGGACAGCTCCGGCTACTGGCAGGAGTACGAGTACGACCTTCTCGGCAACCGCACCAAGCTGACCGAGAAGGACCTGGCCGGCAACACGGCCAAGGACGCGATCACCGACTACGCGTACGGCAAGAACACCGCGAAGGACCAGCCGCACACCCTGACCAAGGTCACCAAGAAGTACACGACCCCCGCGGGGGCGCAGGTCACGGCCGAGGCCACGCGACTGTACGAGCTGACCGGCGAGACCAAGTCGATCACCTCGGTCCAGAACGGTGACAAGCAGGATCTGACCTGGACCTGGGACGGCAAGGTCGAGCGGATCACCGGTTCGGGCTCCGGAGGCAAGACCCCGTACGTGGGTCTCGGCCAAAAGTGCATCGACCTCAAGTCCGGTCTCGCCGCGGCGGGTCAGCCGGTCCAGCTCTACCAGTGCAACGGCACGGTGGCGCAGGCCTGGCACTTCGACCCGGCCCCGGGCACGGCCTCGGCTCCGCAGGCGAACCCGGACCTCGGCACCCTGAAGATGTACGACACCTGGTGCCTGCAGCCGGCCGCCAACACCCCCGGTTCCGCGGTCCAGCTCCAGAAGTGCGACGGCGGCAGCGCCCAGCAGCTGAAGCGCAACGCCTCGGGTCAGCTGACCCACGTCGACTCCAACCTGTGCCTCGCGGTGCAGGGCGCGGCGAACGCGAGCGGCACCGCGATCGTGCTCACCACCTGTGACGCGGCCCGGGCCGCCCAGCAGTGGCTGCCGCAGAACGACACCCGGCACATCTACGGCCCCGACGGCGGACGTCTGCTGACCATCCAGGGCAAGCAGGCCACGCTGAATCTCGGTGAGGCGCAGGTCACCGTCCAGCAGGGCGGCGTCCTCGTCCGTACCGAGCGCACCTACGCGGCCCCCGGCGGCGCGATCATGCGTTACGCCAACGGCGCGGGCGGGGAGGCGCTCACCGCGCTCGCCTCGGACCACCAGGGTTCCGCGTACGCGGAGGTCGCGCTCACCAGCGGCATGCCGGTCCGGGTACGCAAGCAGGATCCGTTCGGCAACCAGCGCGGCGCCGACACGGTGGGGCAGAACTTCCAGAACAGCAACGGATTCCTGGGCAAGTCCCGCGACGACGCCTCCGGCTTCCAGCCGCTGGGCGCCCGTCTCTACGATCCGACGGTCGGACGTTTCCTGTCCGCCGACCCGGTGCTCGACCTGAACGACCCGCAGCAGGCCAACGGGTACGTCTACGCCCACAACAACCCGGCCACGTACTCGGACCCGACGGGTCTGGCCATCAGCCTGACCGCCTCGGAGCAGGCCGCGGCCCTCGCGGGCGCGGGTCTGTCGGCGGCCCAGGTCGCGCAGGCGCAGGCGATGCAGGGCAAGTCCCTCACCTCCGTCATCCTCGCGGTCGCGTGGGAGACGCTGAAGGACTTCATCGGCATCAACGACGCCATGGCCTGCTTCGGCGGTGACATGTGGTCCTGCGTGAGCATCGCGGTCGACGCGATCCCGTGGGCGAAGCTCGGCAAGATCCCGGCGGTCATCAAGGCCGTCAACCGCACGATCGACGCCATCAAGGCGTTCAAGGTCGCCAAGAAGGCCGCCGAGGCCGTCCTCAAGGCAGCCAAGGCCGCCGAAGCGGCAGCGCTACGGGCCAAGAAGCTCGCCATCGAGAAGGCCAAGAAGGAGGCCGCGCAACGAGCGAAGAAGAAGGCCGCCGAGGCCGCCAAGAGAAGAGCCGACGCGGCTGCCGCCGCGAAGCGGAAGACGGGCAATCCCGCCCAGAAGCAGGCCCAGGCCAAGGCCGCTCCGAAAGCCTCCTCCCACAGCACAGGCGGCGGCAAGAGCAGCGCGGGCAAGGGCGGCGGCAGCAAGAGCTCCGGCGGAGGCGGCGGCGGCAGCTCCGGTGGATCCGCCCGCAGCAAGGGCGGATCGAGCGGCTCCGGCGGCGCCGGCAAGGTGGAGGAAGGCGGCACCTGCAACAGCTTCGTGCCCGGCACGAAGGTGCTGATGGCCGACGGCTCCACCAAGCCGATCGAGAAGGTCAAGGCCGGCGACAAGGTCGTCGCCACCGACCCGACGACCGGCCAGACCCGGATCGAGACGGTCACCGCCGAGATCAAGGGCCAGGGCCTCAAGCACCTGGTCAAGATCACGATCGACGTCGACGGCAAGGCCGGCTCGAAGACGGCCCAGGTCACCGCGACCGACGGCCACCCGATCTGGGTGCCCGAGCTGCGTGAGTGGGTCAAGGCCACCGACCTCGAGTCCGGCCAGTGGCTGCAGACCAGCGCCGGCACCCGTGTCCAGATCACCGCGATCCAGCGCTGGACGGTCCTCGCCGAGGCGGTTCACAACCTCACCGTCTCCGACATCCACACGTACTACGTCCTGGCGGGGACCGCGCCGGTCCTGGTGCACAACTGCGAGGGCGGCGGCGGAGATGATTCCGTTGCTCATTACGCCCTTGGTCGGCGTGAAAATGGTCTGAAGGACTTCGCCAAGTCCATTGAAGCCGAGCACTTCCTCGGTTCGCCGGATGCCACGTGGAAACAGGATGTTCTCAATGCGATTGGCCAGGTGAAGGCAGGCGAAGCACGACTGTCCTTCCTGCTCGACGGTCTCGCAGGCGCGAGTCAGGGGCCCGCGAAGGCTCTGAAGATCGCACTGGAGACGCCCGAAAAGCAGCGCATGTGGACACAGTGGGAATTGATCCAGGTCAATGAAGCCGGTCTCATGGGACAGGTAGACTTCTATCGAATGAGTCGACGTACCGAAACATGGGCAAGGGTCAAGTTCAAGTGACGTACCAATTGGTGGAGGGGAATCTCCCGCTGACTCTGCAGGGCACGTTCAAGCCGTGGGCTATTGGAGTAGGCCACAGCAAGATCCTGCTTCGCGGATTGTCGGGGGGCGAGGAGGGGGATGCCCCTCGGGTCTTCGACGTCTTGTTCCAGGACGTCTCCCGAATCTCGCTGGCTGATCGGTACGCAGGCCTCAGCCTGTCGGACGCGGGCCCGGAAGCCTTGCGCGCCGAAGAGTGGAGGGCCGGGCGTAGCTGGGGAGAGAGCGCACTCTTCCGAGTCTCCGAAGACCATCCGTACGATTACGTCGTTGCGGGGCATGTCTTCTGGGCTGAAGTTTTCGTTCCCGCCACGGATCCGAGCCCGCTGATGCAGGAATTCCCCATTCCTGGATCGATCAAGGATGACCAGGTCTTCCGAGTGAGAGCGGATCGGTAGCCCCCATCACGTCGAAGCCCTGTCAGGCTCTGCCTGGCAGGGCTTCGGCGCGTCCGGGGCCGCTCGGCTAGCCCCAACGCCGTGTAGATGGCTCGTGACTGGATAGCTGCTCCCCGCTCGGAGGCATGTGTGATCGCCGGTTGGTGGGACCGGTGAAGATCAGATGGTGGCGGGCGTCCAGGGTCTGCCGCGCATGGCTTGGTCGAGGACATCGAGCATGTTCTGGCCGTGCCGGTCGGCGGTGGCCAGGTAGGTGCGGATGGCCGCGAAGTCTTGGGCTCCGAGCAGGGTTCGCAGACTCCCGGACACCTTGATCCGCAGCTTCGCCATCCTGATCGTCTGCTCGGCCGGGTTGTTGTCGAAGGGCAGCCGCAGGTTGTGGACCCAGCGCAGGTAGTCGTCCCAGCGGTTGTACAGCCGCTTGAACAGCGCGTTGTGCTTGCACTCGGTCTTCGATGCGCGTGCTGTGGTGGCCTTGATCCCGTCACGGACCGCCGTCCGCAACGCTTTGAGCTCCCCGGTGCTGAGCCGGTCCGCGATCCGCTCAGCACCCGCGGTGCGGGCTGCGTCGGCGGCCTTCTTCAGCGCCAGCAGCGCGTCGATGGCCCGGTAGGCAGCGCAGCGGGCCTGTTCGGACCCGCATTCGGTGACCGCGACCAGCTCGCGCAGGGCATGAGCTGAGCACAAGGCGTGGGTGGCCTCGGTGTAGGTGTCGTACGGGGCCCAGGCGTCGTGCATGGCCACCCCGCGGAACGCGGGCAGGATCCCAGCGGCATCGGTCGCTTCGGTCCCGCGCCGCCGGTGCACGCTCAGGTGCACGAACATCCCGGTGGAGGCGGAGTGCAGCCAGTGCAGGCAGCCGGCCGTGCGGAATCCGGTCTCGTCGAAGAAGGCCAGCGGCGCCCGTGCCACCTGCTCGGCGACCGCGCGGCCGAAGGTGTCCAGGGTCCTGGCGCACCGGCGGACCCAGCTTGCCACGGTGGCCACCGCGACCGGAGCGCCGAACAGATCGGCCAGCGCGCGGGCGGTGCGGTCCTTGGACAGGAACTGGTGAAAGTCGGTTCAGGGCGCGGTGCAGGTCTTGCGACCTGCCCGTTTCCCTGAACCGCTTCCCGAACCCGCCGTGCGGCTCACACCGCAACGGGCTCTCCACAAGTCCCGCTGTGGACTCACTCGTTGAGTATCATCCTGTCGCCGTCCAGGGGTTGGGGATCACTGCGCCCCGATACCGGTAGCGGGTTGTGCCCATCTGCCCGGGGTCGAACAGCGTCCGGTCTTCCCCGGTCGGCCATCCTCGGTGGTCGCAGAAGCGACGGTAGAGGTCCTTCCAGGTGATCCGGCGGTGTTTTCGGCGCAGCCATCGGATGACTTGCTCGCGCGCATAGTGCGCCAGGTATCCGAAGGTCGCGCTGGATACGCCGGGTTGGAAGAAGACGCACCAGCCCCGCAGCATCTGGTTGAGACGGATGAGCAGGGCGTCCAGTGGCTGGCTCGTGTCCATCTCCCGGCACCACGCCTTGGCCTTGGCCATCACGGCCCTCAGGGCCTTGCGTGAGGGATAGGTGTAGACGTAGGTCCGGGTGGTGCCCCGTTTTCGGTGGCGCTGGATGTGCCACCCGAGGAAGTCCAACCCGTCGTCGATATGGGTGATCAGGGTCTTCTCCTGCGAGAGGTGCAGGCCCATCCGGGTGGACAGGACCTCTGCGATCTCCTCCCGCAGCGCCTTCGCGTCGGCTCTGGTGCCCGAGATCATCAGGCACCAGTCGTCGGCGAAACGGACCAGCCTGTAGTTCGGCAGTTCGTTACGGCGGCGTTTGCCACGCTCCCAACTGCTGGACGCGGGACCTCCCGGACCCCGGGCGATGTGCTCGTCCAGGACTGCCAGGGCCACGTTGCTCAGGAGCGGCGACAAGATCGAACCCTGTGGGGTTCCAGCGTTGTTCTCCCGCAGCACGCGGTCCTCACCGAGGATGCCCGCCTTGAGAAACGCCTTCACCAGTGCCAACACGCGTTTGTCTCCGACTCGCCTGCGCACCCGGTCCATCAGGGCCGGATGCGAGATTTCGTCGAAGCAGGCCTGGATGTCTCCCTCAACGATCCACTCGTATGAGCGGGAGGAGAGGTAGCGCACCTCGGCCACCGCGTCATGGACCCGACGCATCGGGCGGAACCCGTACGAACACGGGAGGAACTCCGCCTCGAACACCGGCTCCAGCACCAGCTTCACGGACGCCTGGACCACCCGGTCGCGAATCGTTGCGATCCCCAGGCGGCGCAGCTTGCCGTTCGCCTTGGGAATCATCCGCTCCCGCACCGGCTGGGGTTGGAAACTGCGATCCCTCAGCGAGGCCCGCAGTCCGTCGAGGAACTCCTCGACGCCCGTCCCCGTGGCGATCGACACCGCTGTGCGGCCGTCCACCCCGGCAGTCCTGGCACCCTTGTTGCCCCGCACCCGATCCCACGCGACCAGAAGGAACGCGGGATCAGCGACAAGGTTGTGAAGATCATCGAACCTGCGATGAGGATCATCGCGAGCCCAGCGGTGCAGCTTCGTCTGGATCCCCAGTACCCGGACCTCCGCCCCGAACAGGGCAGACTCCAGCTCGTCGGTATTCACCGGCGACAACCTCCCAGCTTTCCAGTCCTTCGGCCACTGACCTGCTGTCCCCCTTCGCCATGCACGCACCTCTCGTGCGCTCGGACTACTACGAGGACTCCGCCCCATCCCACGGCCCTCAGTCGGCAACGGACCTGCCCGCTTCCCGGACCGGCTGTCCGAGCCGCGGGCGACCGCGGATGGTTCCGACGTTCACCACGCCTCGATCGGCCAGGGCGGTGCCCAGCTCTGCCCCGACAGCATCGCCACACCTACGCCGCAGACCTTCGGCATGGCCTCCCCACCGACCACGGAACTCGGCTTCGGAGTTGACCAACGCCTCACGACGTCGCTCACGCGCTGCACACCGGCCCAGATCCACCAGGTTCGAGCCGGCACCTGCGTTACGGGACTTCAACCACTGGTTTGCTTCCGCTGCACCTTCTGGCCTCGCTCGCCGGGCCCGGACCGTCTGGCAGTGCCGATCCGTCCCGGCTTTGTCAGGGCTGCTTCCCGCCCTCCCCGGCGTTCCCCGGATCAGACTGCCCTCAGCTTCGATCAGGCCGCTGCGACGGCCCAACGGCAGGGTCCTTCCACCCCCGCTCGAAGACGTAATGCTTCGTCGCGCACCCCGTGCATCAGATACACCCCGACGGCGGCCAGCCGGGGCCCGTACTGCACCGGGGCGGCGACCTGGGCCGGAGCGGCAGCCCGGGCCTTCTTCCCGCAGGCACACCGTATCGAGAGCAGTCGGTGCTCGGTGACCTGCAGCCGTATCTCCTCGGGCAGGTCGAAGACCTGGCGACGCTCCACCCCGACCACGGGCGCGTCCAAGAGGTCGGCCCCGCAGCCAGTGCACGGGCCGGGTCGGTGGGTAAAGGTCTCGTCCGGGGTCTCGACCTGGCGCAACGTGGCACCCGGCTGCCCCTTGGGGCGGCCCGGGCCACGCCCGGACTTCCCACGCAGCGACTTCGGGGCGGGTTTGGCCAGACCGTCCGAGGACGGGGGCTTCGAGGAGTTCGTGGAGTTCTGGCCCAGCCGGGCTTCCAGGTCCGCGATCCGGGCCCGCGCTTGGGCCAGCTCACTCCTCAACTCAACTACCAGCACCGCGAGTTCCTCGTAGCTGGGAAACGGCGCGGCCTGGGACACGAGACCCAATAATCACGAAAATGCGCTCCGAGATCAACTCGACCGCGGGTGACCAGCTATCCAGTCACGATGGCTCCAGCGGGCTCCTGTCATGGGTCTGGTGTGGTCAGGATGTCGATGCTGGTGGTGGCCTTGTAGCTGGTCCGGCCGATGCTGGTGGTGGCCTTGTAGCTGGTCCGGTCGATGGTGCCTTTGGCGTTGTACTTGGAGATCGCGCGTTTGACGACGCGGGGTCGGGTTACTCCAGTGGTAGATCGTGATCATGCTGGTGCTGCCGCCTGGCGGTGGTTGAACCGTTCCGGGTTCGGTGGAGACTCTAGATTGTGGCTGTGGCCTGCTGTTTTTGGTTGTTCTGGTAGTGGGTGGTTTCGTATTCGGCGGGTGGGGCGTGGCCGATCTCACCGTGGAGTCGGCGGTGGTTGTACCAATCGACGTACTCAGCGGTGGCCAACTCGACTTCGCTCAGGGCTTTCCAGGGCCGCTGCGGCTTGATGAGCTCGGTTTTGTAGAGACCGATGGTCGACTGGTGGCGGAGGCGCTGCGGGCGGCGTTGCCCGCGATCGGTGAGGCGCCCGACTGCGGCAGCATTCGCGAAGATCTCTACCAGCTGGGCCGACGGCTGCGCGACGCCATGCTCTCCACGCCCGGAACCGCACTGCTTTCCGTGCTTCACGAGTGCGACTCGAGCGCCTCCGGACGCTTCCAGGCCGTGATCTTCCAAGGCGTGATCCAGCCGTCCACCGAGCTCTTTCGGAAGGTCGTGAGCCGGGGTGTCGAGCGGGGTGACGTCCGTTCCGATGCGACGAGCGACCTGACCCTGGACGTGATCCCCGCGATGATGATGTACCGCAGCAAGGTGTGCGGCAGCGAATGACCGGATGCGTACCTCGCCGAATTGATCGATCAGATCATGGTGCCGCTGCTCCGGCCTGCCGGCAGCTGAACGCAACCGGTGGCAGCCGGACCGTGAGCGTTCCGTCGGAGTGACGCCACGGGCCGCACGACGGTCCGGCGCCCCGGGGTGTTCGTGGCGTCTCTGTCGGCGTACGCTGACTGGCGCCATGCCGTACGAACCACCCACGCACACCGTCGAGCGCTCACTGCGCGCTACCACTGGTGCCAAGACCGTCGCCGGTGTCGACGAGGTCGGACGCGGAGCGTGGGCGGGACCGGTCACCGTGTGCGCGGCTGTCACCGGCCTCCGCAAGCCCCCCGCCGGACTCACCGACTCCAAGCTGATCAGCCCGAAGCGCCGTGCCGAGCTGGCGCCGCTGCTTCAGGACTGGGTCACGGCCTACGGCCTCGGTGACGCCTCCCCCCAGGAGATCGACGAGCTCGGGATGACCGCGGCTCTGCGCCTCGCCGCCGTACGCGCCCTCGAAGCGCTGCCCGTGCGCCCCGACGCAGTGATCCTCGACGGCAAACACGACTACCTGGGAAAGCCCTGGACGGTCCGAACCGTCATCAAGGGCGACCAGTCCTGCATCGCGGTCGCGGCCGCCTCGGTGATCGCGAAGGTCCACAGGGACACGATGATGGCCGAACTGGGCGCGGAATCGGGGGAGTACGCCGCTTTCGCGTTCGATGCGAACGCCGGCTACCCGTCCCCCGTGCACAGGGCCGCTCTGGAGGCGCTGGGGCCCACGCCCCTGCACCGCCTCTCGTGGTCCTACCTCGACGCGCTGCCCAGGTGGCAGCACCTGAAGAAGATCCGCATCTCCGCCGAGGCGGCTGCACTGGAAAGCGGGGGCCAACTCGGCTTCGACTTCTGATCGCGCATTTGTGCCCACCCGCCGACGCCCTCTGCGTCGGCGTTTGATAGACAACCACCCATGCCTCTCATCCCCGAGGAGCCTCAGATTCACGAGAGCGCCCAGGGTCCCCGCGTCACTCCGGCCGCAGGCCGCACCGCGCCGACCCCCCGTCCCGTACCCGGCCCGCGTTCCGCGGCCACACCGCGCCCCGGTCGTCCGGGTCCTGGCCCCGCGAGGCCCGCGCCCCCGGCGCAGCGCCCGCATCCCACCTCCGGTCAGCCTCAGACGGCCCGGTCGGAGAATCGTTCCGCGCCGCAGTTCCAGCTGATCCCGGCCTCGGCCGACAGTGCGCTCGGCGCCGCCGACGAGGCCGTCGATCTGCTGCTCGACTCCGGACGCGCACCGGGCGACATCCTGCTGCTCACCACCGGTGAGCAGCACCCGTGGGCGGTGCACGAACTCTCCTTCGGAGAAGCCGCCTACTGGGCCCAGCACGATGCGGGCGACGACGTCTTCTTCGCCGGTGCCGTGGCCACGGACCGGGTGAAGGCCCGCCCCGTGGTGATCGTCGCGGTCAACGGTGATGTCGATGACGCCACTGCCCGTGTGCTGCCTCTCGCGAGGGAGCGTGCCGGAGCGCTGCTGGTCGTCTGCGGTGACCCGCAGCGGATCAACGCCGTGCTCGGCGCCGGCGTCTGAGCCGAACGAGGCGTACGGCCGTGGCGACCCGGCTGCCCGACGGGGCGGCCGGGCCCACGACCCGGGTCAGCGGGCCGCGGTAAGTCGCAGTGCCTCCGCCGCACCGCCGCCGGTGCGCAGCGGGAACGGATCATGCTCGGCAACCGTGTCGGCGAGAGCCGCAGGCGTCGATATGGAGTTGGGCCGACGGCCGCCCCGGCCCTCGCCCAGCACCTGCCACCCGCCACGCGTCAGCGTGATGTACGCGCCGCACCGCAGGCCGTGCAGCGTGCAGGCATCCCGCAGACCCCACATCCACGCCCCGTCCACCTCCGTCCACCGTTCGTCGCCCTCGCGGCAGTAGAGCAGCACTGCGGTGCGGACGGGTGTGCGGCGGCGCAGATCGTGCGGGATGACCCGGCGCAAATGCGCCAGCAGTGCGTTTCGGAACTCCCAGCCGTCCGCGGAGACGGAGCGACGGGTGAACGAGGCGCTGGCCGTGAGGCGTTCCTCATGGTCGAGTACGGCGACGACAGCGGTCTCCGGGGTCGGCCGGTGCCGGGTATGCAGGCCGCTGACCACCTCGCGCGGGCTGCGCAGCAACGGTATGCCCGCGGCGGCCCACTCGGCCGGTTCGAGCATTCTGGCAAGGCGGTTGGCGGAGTCGGCGGACACCGAGGACGCCGACATCGAAGTGGCTGCGGACGGAGCGAATCCGAAGGTCACGATCCTCCCTTCGCATACGCGCCCACGGTGCGGGCAGGGTTGGGTGGGGCGCACCGCGGCACAGCCCTTCCGGGCCGCGAAAGGACCGTGCGGGGAGCGAGTTCAATTCTTCCTGGCGTATCGGCAGGCGGCAACGAGCAATTGGCGCGGCTGGCGGAAATCGGCTGGAATGACACGGATATCCCTGCCCAAACCGTGGACGGATGACGCCCCTGTCACGCCTGAACGGCGAGGACCAGCGGAAACACCCCCTCCGCACCGGCCCTGCGCAGCAGCCGCGCTGCCACGGCGAGCGTCCAGCCGGTGTCCGAGAGATCGTCGACGAGTAGCACCGGCCCCCCTGCCGACGCCAATGCCTCGGCCAGTTCCGGCTCCACGACGAGCGCCTCATGCAGAGCACGCACCCGCTGCGCGCTGTTGGTCTGCGACATCCGTACCCCGTCCGCCCCGGAGGCGTAGGCGACGCTGCCGAGCAGCGGCATGCGGCCGACCGCGGCGATCCGGCCGGCGAGCGACTGGATCAGCTGCGGCCTGCTGTGCGAGGCGACCGTGACGACCCCCACAGGCCGCGGTACGGCGTCGGCTGCGCCGGACGCCCAGCCCCCGGATCCCTTGGCCCAGTCGGCCAGCACCGTCACCACCGCGTTCGCCACATCGTCCGGAACCGGTGCGTCAGGTGTCTGCGACGCCAGCATCGGGCGCAGGCGGTTGCCCCAGCCGATGTCGGAGAGACGGCCGAGCGCCCGCCCGGAGAAGGAGAGTTCTCCCGCCGGGATACGGCCCTTGAGGTCGACGCCCACCGCCGCGAGACCGGTCGGCCACATCTTGCGGGGTTCCACTTCGACACCGGGCCTGCCGAGTTCGCCCCGTGCTGTGTCCAGGGCGGCCGTCGATACCTGGTCGTCGAAGCGCGCCCCTGCGCAGTTGTCACAGCGTCCGCATGCCGTCGCTTCCTCGTCGTCCAGTTGACGACGCAGGAATTCCATCCGGCAGCCGGTCGTCGTCGCATAGTCGCGCATCGCCTGCTGCTCGGCCGAGCGCTGGCGTGCCACCCAGGCATACCGCTCGGAGTCGTAGTTCCAGGGCTCTCCCGTGGCGGTCCAGCCGCCCTTCACCCGCTTGACCGCGCCATCGACGTCGAGCACCTTCAGCATGGTCTCCAACCGTGTGCGCCGAAGGTCGACCAGCGGTTCCAGAGCAGGCAGCGAGAGCGGCCGGCCGGCCTGGGCGAGCGCATCGATCGTGCGTCGGACCTGCTCCTCCGGAGGGAAGGCGACCGAGGTGAAGTACTGCCAGATCGCCTCGTCCTCCTTGCCCGGGAGCAGCAGTACCTCGGCGTGCTCGACGCCCCGGCCCGCGCGGCCCACCTGCTGGTAGTAGGCGATGGGGGAGGAGGGAGAGCCGAGGTGCACGACGAAGCCGAGGTCGGGTTTGTCGAATCCCATGCCGAGCGCGGACGTTGCGACGAGAGCCTTGACCCGGTTGGCCAGGAGGTCGTCCTCCGCCTGCTGCCGGTCGGCGTTCTCGGTGCGGCCCGTGTAGGACGCAACGGTGTGTCCGCACTGGCGCAGATACGCCGTGATCTCCTCAGCGGCCGCGACCGTGAGCGTGTAGATGATCCCCGAGCCGGGCAGCTCCTTGAGGCGATCGCCCAGCCAGGCCAGCCGGTGCGCGGCGTTCGGCAGTTGCACTACGCCGAGGCTGAGACTCTCGCGGTCCAGCGGCCCACGCAGCACCAGCGCGTCCGTACCCGCCCCGGTGCCGAGCTGCTCCGCGACATCCGCCGTCACCCGCGCGTTCGCGGTGGCGGTCGTCGCGAGCACGGGTACCCCTGCGGGTAGATCGGCGAGCATGGTCCGCAGCCGTCTGTAGTCGGGCCGGAAGTCGTGGCCCCAGTCGGAGATGCAGTGCGCCTCGTCGACCACGAGCAGCCCGGTGGCGGCGGCGAGGCGGGGCAGGACCTGGTCCCGGAAGTCGGGATTGTTGAGCCTTTCGGGGCTGACCAGCAGCACATCCACCTCGCCCGCGGCCACCTCGGCCTGGACGGTGTCCCACTCCTCGGTATTGGACGAGTTGATCGTGCGGGCGGTGATGCCGGCCCGGGCCGCGGCCGCGACCTGGTTGCGCATCAGCGCGAGCAGCGGAGAGACGATCACGGTCGGGCCGCTGCCCTGCGCCCGCAGGAGCGAGGTCGCGACGAAATACACGGCGGACTTGCCCCAGCCGGTCCGCTGGACGACCAGCGCTCTGCGCTTGTCCGCGACGAGCGCCTCGATGGCCCGCCACTGGTCCTCGCGCAGCCGGGCAGTGCCAGTGGTGTCCCCGACGAGTCGGGCCAGTACGGAATCGGCCGAAGCCCTGAGCTCTGCGCGGTCTGCGTTGGTCATGCCCCCATGCAACCCGATGGCTATGACAAACGGCGAACGACCCCGCGGCCCTGTGGACAACTTATCCACAGGGGGTCGCGAAATTCTGCTGCCCGCGGGACGGTCATGCCATGAACAAGCACCACGAATCCACCGGACCGGCCGACGAGCAGCAGATCACTCTGCGCGGGCCTGCCGAACTCGCCGATGCCCTTCCGTATCTCATGGGCTTCTATCCGAACGACAGCGTGGTCATGGTCGCTCTGCACGGCGGCCGGGGCCGCTTCGGCGGGCGGCTCAGGCTCGGAATTCCGCAGTCGCCGCAGGAATGGCCGCACGTCGCCGAGCAGCTCGCCGAGTGCCTGGTCAAGGGGAGCGAGCGACGCGGTGAGCACCCTGATGCGATCGTCGTATTCCTTTGCCAGGATCCTGCCGACGGGGAGACTCCGGGCCAGACGATGGAGAGGCTGCGGCCGCTGGCCCAGCGTCTGCGCACGGCCTGCGGGGCTCTCGATGTACCCGTCCTCGAAGCGCTCTGCATCTCCGGCGGACGCTACTGGTCCTACTGCTGTTTGGACGCGCGCTGTTGCCCGAGCGAAGGCAACGGCTTGTCCCTGCCGGGCACTTCGGTGATGGCGGCCGCCGCCACTTACGCGGGTATTCAGGTCCGGGGATCTCTGAGGGAGATGGAAGCCAGACTGGCGCCTCTGAAGACCTCGGCCGTGGCAGAGCAACCGCAGGCTCTCGACTCGGCCGGCGCTGCACTGGTGCCGAGGATCCTCGACGAGGAGGGACGCAAGGAAGTGGCTCGCGAGACCCTCGGGCTCGCGCGCGTCCTGATGAAACGCCTCCGGGAGGCGCCGACGACCGCGCCCTCCGCGGCCGACAGCCAGGACGACTCGCTGATCAGCAATGACGAGGCCGCCGCGGTGATCCTCGGTCTCCAGGACCGGGAGACCCGGGACAAGGCCGCGGAATGGATGGAAGGGCCCGAAGCCCAATCCGCCCTGCGGCTGTGGCGGGCGCTCTCACGCCGTTGCGTCGGACCGTACGAGGAACACGCTGCTGCGCCGCTCACCCTGGTCGGCTGGGTCTCCTGGTCGACAGGCGACGAGCCGGGCGCCCGGGTCGCACTGGGGCTGGCCCTCCGGGTGGACCCCGACTACACCTTCGCTCAACTGCTCCATCAGGCGTGCAACGAAGGACTCGATCCGGAGGCTCTGCGCCGCTGCCTGCGCGGGGAGAGCAGCGAGCAGAAGGAACGCGGTCACCATCGTGCCGCGCGAGTCGTCCAGCCCCGCACAGTACGCCCGTCGGCGGTGAGGCGGAACAAGACGCAGCCCGGCCCGGCCCGGCCAAGGGCGGTCGCGCGACGCCGTGACCGTGAGCCGCGGGCCCACGGTCACGGCGGGGCCGGGGGCGGCCGATGACCATGGATACCGATCGCCCGGCGTCGGGCAGGGGAGCGGGGGCGCGGCGCAGGGCATCGAGTTGAGCGGGCACAGACAGCGAGACCGACAAGAGCGACGAGGGGGAGCCGCCGGTGGGCAGCTTCTGCGCACCGGAACACAACGGCCTCCGGGGTGCTGCCGTGGCGTACCCCGGAGAACGACTCTCATCGCGCGGGCGGCGAGCCGACCAGTTTCTGGGGCCGGGCTAGATGAAGATCATGACGAAGGGAGTGTTTATCGTCAGGCAGACGACTATGATCACGGCATGCCGCCCTACGACCCGTCGACCTTCCCGCCCTTCGCTGTCACCGTCGACCTGGTTGTGCTCACCGTGCGCGGTCATGCGCTCTGTGCGCTGGTGGTTCGCCGCGGCGAGTCCCCGTTCCAGGGCAGGTGGGCACTTCCCGGTGGCTTCGTCAGAGCCGATGAGGACCTCGGAGCCGCTGCGGCGCGTGAGCTTGTCGAGGAAACCGGACTGTGCGCGCAGGACCCGGTGACTCCAGCAGTCGGCAATGGTGCCCATCTCGAACAGCTCGCCACCTACGGCGACCCCAAGCGCGACCCCCGGATGCGGGTCGTCAGCGTGGCTCACCTCGCACTCGCCCCCGACCTGCCCGCTCCCCGCGCGGGCGGCGACGCGAACAGTGCACGATGGGTACCCGTCGAGGATCTGCTCGGGCCGGAGGGCGGTTTCGGCCGCGAGGGTGAACAGTACGCCCCGCTCGCCTTCGATCATGCACAGATCCTTGGCGACGGCGTCGAGCGGGCACGTTCCAAGATCGAGTATTCCTCGCTGGCCACCGCTTTCTGTCCGCCTGCGTTCACGGTCGGAGAGCTGCGCCGGGTGTACGAAGCGGTCTGGGGGGTGGTTCTGGACCCGCGGAACTTCCATCGCAAGGTGACGGGCACCCCCGGCTTCCTGGTGCCTGCCGGCGGAACGACCACCCGCCAGGGCGGGCGCCCCGCCCAGCTCTTCCGGGCCGGCGCGGCCACCGTGCTCAATCCGCCGATGCTGAGGCCCGAGGTCTGACCTCGCGGAGCGCCCGCAGGACCGATGATGCGCTAAAAGTCCGATATGCCGGGTTATCGTGCTGCGGTATTCGCCCTGCCGCCGAGCGGTCTCACCTCCCGCGAGAGAAGCGATGCTCCAGGCCATCGGACTCACCAGCGCCCCCCACCGCGGCCGGCCGCCCGCCGTGGACGACCTCACCTTCGAAGCCGGACCCGGCCGTGTCACGGCACTCCTCGGCGCCCCCGGTTCCGGCAAGACCGCAGCCCTCCGTCTGATGCTCGAAATCGAGTCAGGTCGCGGTGTCACCTACTTCCGTGGCAGGCCGCTGCACCGCATCCCGCATCCCGCCCGTGAAGTGGGAGTGCTCCTCGGGGACGTGCCCGGCCATCCCGTCCGCACCGTCCGTGGCCAGCTGCGCATGCTCAGCGCCGCAGCGGGCGTACCCGCCTCCCGGGCCGACGAGCTGCTCGACACCGTCGGCCTCGCCGGGCTCGGCGATCAGCGCATCGGAGCGCTCTCGCTCGGCATGGACCGCAGGCTGGGCCTCGCGTCGGCGCTGCTCGGAGACCCCCATGCGCTGATCCTCGACGAACCCGGAGAGGGGCTCTCGCCACGCGAGAACGCTTGGTTGCACGGGTTCCTGCGTGCCCATGCCGCGCAGGGAGGAACGGTCCTCTACACCACCTGTGACCCCAAGGAGGCGGCGCGCGCGGCCGACCACGTGGTCACCGTCGACGCCGGACGGCTGGTCTCCGACCAGGACGTCGTCGACTTCTCGCGTACCCGTCTGCGTCCCCGCGTCGCAGTCCGGACTCCGCACGCCGCACGGCTCGCCGCAGTCGTGAGCCGTGAGGCGCGCGCCGCCCGGCGTTCCGTCGAGGTGGTCACCGAAGCAGGCAGCCGCCTCTCGGTGTACGGCAGCACGTGCGCGGAGATCGGCGACACGGCATTCCGCCACGGTGTACCCGTTCACCAACTCGCCGACGAGATCGCCGACACCGGCCCCGCAACGGCCATCGCTCCCGAAGCGGAGGCTGCATCGCCGGGGCGGGCGTCACCCGCGTCAGGCCCGGAGGCGGCACCGGCGCAACCGGAGCCGACTGCCTCCGAGCCGGAAGCTGTGCCGCAGACGGCATCGCCCGTCCCGGGTCCGGAACACGCGCCGTCGATCCGCCGGCAGCCGGCTCGTGGTCCGCACCGGCCGCTCCGCTACGAACTGCGCCGTCTCTTCGGCGTCAGGACAACAACGTTGATCATGGCGGCGGTTCTGGTCGTCTCGGTCGGGCTCTCCGTCCTTCTCGCCCGCACCGGCCATGCCCCGCTGCCGAACGTGCTTGCAGCTTGGCCCACGGCGCTGCCCCTGCCGCCCGCTGCTGTCGGCGCCGGACTGCTCGGCGCGCTCTCCTTCGGCGACGAGTTCCGCTACCCCGCGCTTGCGGCTGGCCGCGGCACCGTCCCCCGCCGCCTCGGTCTGCTCCTGGCCAAGCTGGCGGTCTCCGCGGGCGTCGCGCTGCTCCTCGCTCTGATCGTTGTGGCGGCCTCCGCCGAGGCACTCCGTCTCGTGTACGGAGGCGACTTGGTCAGCGTTCCGTCGAGTACAGCTTTTCTCGCAGTGAGTTGGGTGGGCCTGAACGTGGGCTGTGCCTGGGCGGGTCTGCTGGCCGCCGGAATCTTCCGAGTGACAGCCGCCGGAGTTGCCGCAGTGCTCGCTGTGCCCGCGCTCGTCGTTCCGCTCGTCCGGAGAGCACTGTCGGGGCCGGCCAGCCATTCGGTACTCGGGCTTCCCGGCAGGCTCCGTGAACTGGCTTGGGTGCAGTGGCCGGACGGGATGGACTCCTGGGTGATGACGGGGGTGCGCGTGATCGCGCACCCCGTGGGGGCGGCGCTGTCGTTGTCGCTCTCGGTTCTCATCTGCGCGTATGTGTTCACCAGCCTTCGCGGCAGGGTCCGTTGGTGATCACGGAGCGCGGACACCCGGTCACGAGGCCTGCAATTCCCTTGAAGGTGCCCGTTTTATACAGATAAGGCGTCAATTGGGGGGTGGGTGCCGATCACCCTTTCGTGTGCTTTTCACCAAAGACCTCAAGGGGCGGGCGAGCCGCGCCGACAAAGGATGCGTGAGTACCCTTGCGCACACCATGATGACCGCCGCCCGCTCCGTCGATTCCGGCCTCGCCGGCTCGGGTGAACTCGACCGCTACCCCTATACGGAGGCGCCGGCCGGCGAGCGCGCCGCCATCCGTTCGTGGGACGGCACCGATGCAGAGCTGGGGCGGGCGAGCCGGCGGGGTTCGGCCAGCCGCGGCCGTGGCCTCCACGGACAGCTCGTTCAGCAGCTCGGTCAGATGATCGTCTCTGGTGATCTGGGCGCCGATCGCCCGCTTGTGCCGGAGGAGATCGGCCAGCGTTTCGAGGTCTCCCGCACCGTCGTACGTGAGTCTCTGCGCGTTCTTGAGGCCAAGGGCCTGGTCAGCGCCCGGCCCAATGTGGGTACCCGGGTCCGTCCGGTCAGCGACTGGAATCTGCTGGATCCCGACATCATCGAATGGCGAGCCTTCGGTCCGCAGCGCGACGACCAGCGTCGTGAGCTGGGTGAGCTCCGCTGGACGATCGAACCGCTCGCCGCTCGCCTCGCCGCCGGTCACGGCCGTGAGGACATTCAGCAGCGGCTCGGTGACATGGTCGAGATCATGGGGCACGCGCTCGCGCAGAGCGACATGATCACTTACTCGCGGGCCGACGCCGAGTTCCATGCCCTGCTGATCCAGGCCGCCGGCAACCGTATGCTCGAACATCTCGCCGGCATCGTCTCGGCCGCCCTCCAGGTCTCGGGTGGTCCGGTCACCGGCTGTGACCGCCCCGGCGAGGCGTCCCTCGGTCACCACGTCCGGATCGTCGACGCCCTTGCGACCGGCGACGCGGCGGGTGCCGAGGCGGCCATGCGTCAATTGCTTGTCGTCCACCCCGAGGTGGAGCGGGTGGTGCCGGCGCCGCGCGAGCACTGACCGCGGTACGGCCAGGGTGTACGAACCATGTGTCGCCGGACCCTCGCGGTCCGGCGGCTCAATTGTTGAAGGATGTCGCTCTTGGTCGCATTCGCCGCGAATGGGGTGTGACTCGGGCCACGCGGATTGGGCGTAACACTCCTTGAGGTGGTGCGATGACTTAAGAGGTGACCGCCGCGGAAGGAATACAGCAGCCATTGACGGCGCTGTGCAGTTCTGAGGCCAAACCCGCGCCGTCGGTACATTTCCAGCCCGACGGTCGTCGGTTCCAGCCCTCTCCCGGGCTGGGCCGGAAGCCGTTTTCCATCGTTCCGAGAGGTTGTTCGTGTCGGCCAGCACATCCCGTACGCTCCCGCCGGAGATCGCCGAGTCCGAGTCTGTGATGGCGCTCATCGAGCGGGGAAAGGCTGATGGGCAGATCGCCGGCGATGACGTGCGTCGGGCCTTCGAGGCTGACCAGATTCCGCCAACCCAGTGGAAGAATGTTCTGCGCAGCCTCAACCAGATCCTCGAGGAAGAGGGTGTGACGCTGATGGTCAGTGCCGCGGAGTCGCCGAAGCGCGCCCGCAAGAGCGTCGCAGCGAAGAGCCCGGTCAAGCGCACCGCCACCAAGACTGTCGCGGCCAAGACGACCGTGACGAGGACCGTCGCGGCCACCGCCGCCCCGGCGGCCGAGACCGTGGACGTGGTGGCTGACGACGCTGCCGCGGCCAGCCCTGCGAAGAAGGCGGCAGCCAAGAAGACGGCTGCCAAGAAGACCGCCGTGAAGAAGACGGCGGCCAAGAAGACTGCAACGAAGAAGGCCGGCAAGAAGGACGCCGACGAGCTCCTCGACGGCGACGAGGCTGTCGAGGAAGTGCAGGTCGGCAAGGGCGACGAGGAGGAGGGCGAGGGCGAGAACAAGGGATTCGTCCTCTCCGACGACGACGAGGACGACGCGCCCGCCCAGCAGGTCGCCGTCGCAGGCGCCACGGCCGACCCGGTCAAGGACTACCTGAAGCAGATCGGCAAGGTCCCGCTCCTCAACGCCGAGCAGGAGGTCGAACTCGCCAAGCGCATCGAAGCGGGCCTGTTCGCCGAGGACAAACTGGCGAACTCCGACAAGCTCGCACCGAAGCTCAAGCGCGAGCTGGAGATCATTGCCGAGGACGGGCGCCGCGCCAAGAACCACCTGCTGGAGGCCAACCTCCGCCTCGTGGTCTCGCTGGCCAAGCGTTACACCGGCCGCGGCATGCTCTTCCTGGACCTGATCCAGGAGGGCAACCTCGGTCTGATCCGCGCGGTCGAGAAGTTCGACTACACCAAGGGCTACAAGTTCTCCACGTATGCCACCTGGTGGATCCGTCAGGCGATCACCCGCGCCATGGCCGACCAGGCTCGCACCATCCGTATCCCGGTGCACATGGTCGAGGTCATCAACAAGCTCGCGCGTGTGCAGCGTCAGATGCTCCAGGACCTGGGCCGTGAGCCCACCCCGGAGGAGCTGGCCAAGGAGCTCGACATGACCCCCGAGAAGGTCATCGAGGTCCAGAAGTACGGTCGTGAGCCGATCTCCCTCCACACGCCGCTGGGTGAGGACGGGGACAGTGAGTTCGGTGACCTGATCGAGGACTCCGAGGCGGTCGTCCCGGCCGACGCGGTCAGCTTCACGCTCCTCCAGGAGCAGCTGCACTCGGTGCTCGACACCCTCTCCGAGCGTGAGGCCGGCGTGGTCTCGATGCGATTCGGTCTCACCGACGGTCAGCCGAAGACCCTCGACGAGATCGGCAAGGTCTACGGCGTGACGCGTGAGCGCATCCGCCAGATCGAGTCGAAGACCATGTCGAAGCTGCGCCACCCGTCGCGTTCGCAGGTGCTGCGCGACTACCTCGACTGAGTCGCGGGAGTAGGCAGGCCGAGGGCCCGGTTCCGAGGAACCGGGCCCTCGCCGCATGTGCGGGTGCGGTTGCCGACATGGCGGATGACTCTGAGTGGGCATGATCCACCGCAGAGTCAGGAGTACGCATGTCCCGTACCGTCGTCCGCGCCATGACCGGGCCGCTCGCCCTGGTTGCCGCGGCAGCCGTGATATCGCTCGGGTCCCCGGTTCCGGCGGCTGCCGACAGCATCGTCATCGGTGGGCAGCCGGCACATGTCAAGGACAGTCCGTGGGTCGTGGCACTGTCCAGCCGTAACCGATTCGGAGGTACCCGTGCGGGCCAGTTCTGCGGTGCCGTGCTGGTAGGGCCGACGAAGGTGCTGACCGCCGCCCACTGTTTGGGCCGGGAGGCGCTCGGCACCGACGTGGGCCAGGTGCGCGACCTGCGGATCATTGCCGGGCGGGATGAACTGACCGGCTCCGGCGGCCGGGAGGTCGCGGTCAAGGGGACATGGATCAACCCGGGGTACGACCCCACCACCAACTCCGGCGATCTGGCGGTGCTCACCCTGGCCGACGCGCTCCCAGGAGAGAGCGTGATCCCGATGGCCACAGCCGGTGACCAGGCCGATGAGCCGGGTAGCGCAGCCCTCGTCTACGGCTGGGGGGACATCTCCGGGAACGGTGACTACGTGACGTCGCTCCGCTCCGCCCAGGTGAGTGTTCTGCCGGACAGCACGTGCCAGCGGGTCTACCCGGGCGGCGGAGGCGCCGCGTACGAGGCCTCGACGATGCTCTGCGCGGGCGAACAGCGGGGCGGGCACGACGCATGCCAGGGGGACAGCGGAGGGCCGCTGGTGGCCGGTGGGCGGCTCATCGGCCTGGTGTCCTGGGGGAATGGCTGTGGGGTCGCGGGCAGCCCCGGCGTCTACACGAGGATCTCCGCGGCGGCGAGCTGGATGACAGGCAGTAGCTGACCGGCGCCGCTCCGTAGGTACGAGAACGGGCGGCTCCCCCCTCGGTGGGGGAGCCGCCCGTCGGCCGGTACGGAGCCGGACCCTGGCTCGTCGTGGATGCGAGGTGTCAGTGTTGTTCCTCTTCGACGGCATTGGCCTGCACGGCCGTCAGTCGGTCCGTCTCATCCTGTATTTCCGCGGCGATCTTCTTGAGTTCCGGCTCGAACTTGCGACCGTGGTGGGCGCAGAAGAGCAGTTCACCGCCGCTGATCAGGACGACGCGCAGATATGCCTGGGCGCCGCAACGGTCACAGCGGTCTGCTGCGGTCAGCGGGCTCGCGGGGGTCAGAACAGTAGTCACGTCGCCTCTTCTCTAGCTCGACGAGCTGTCGTACCAGGGTCAACATCCAACCAGGCCGAAAACGTTCCCGCTCGTGGCTTTTCTTCGAAACTTCTTCTCAAGATGGCTGTCTGTTGCCGGTTAGCGGCGAATGTGCCGTATTGCGTAGCGCTACGGTTTCGCGTTGCTTGTATTGGTCGGTCGGTCGGTCCGTCCGGCCGGCTTGCCGGTTTGTTCATGAGGACGTGCCCGGAGCCTAAATGGTTCATGCCTCGAAGGGAACGTGATGTGCGCGTCACTCCAACGAGGGATCGAACGCGTATGCGAGGCTGGTCTAGTGTGAGCATTCCCCGAGGGTGGCGGTACAACCGCTCTACCAGGCCTCGGTACGCTCTCAGCGGCAACCGAAGCCAAGCCCGTTACCCACCTGGACCCCAAATGAAATTCAGCGAGGAGCGAACCGCGTGACCGCCGATACGTCCGTGCCGTCCACTGCGCTGCTGACCGGAGCAGACCGAGACGGCTCCAACTACACCGCGCGGCACCTTCTCGTACTGGAGGGGCTTGAGGCGGTCCGCAAGCGCCCCGGGATGTACATCGGGTCGACCGACAGCCGTGGCCTCATGCACTGCCTCTGGGAGATCATCGACAACTCCGTCGACGAGGCCCTCGGCGGTTACTGCGACCACATCGAGGTCATCCTCCACGAGGACAACTCCGTCGAGGTCCGGGACAACGGCCGGGGCATCCCCGTCGACGTGGAGCCCAAGACCGGACTGTCCGGCGTCGAGGTCGTCATGACCAAGCTGCACGCCGGCGGCAAGTTCGGCGGCGGCTCGTACGCCGCGTCCGGTGGTCTGCACGGTGTGGGAGCCTCCGTGGTCAACGCGCTCTCGGCCCGCCTCGACGTCGAGGTCGACCGCAACAGCGCGACCCACTCGATCAGCTTCCGGCGCGGGGTGCCGGGCATCTTCACCGAGAAGGGGCCGGACAGCCCGTTCGACCCGGCCAACGGCCTCCGCAAGGGGAAGCGGGTCCCGAAGACGCGCACCGGCACCAGGGTGCGCTACTGGGCCGACCGGCAGATCTTCCTCAAGGACGCCAAGCTCGGCCTGGAGCCGCTCTACCAGCGGGCCCGGCAGACGGCATTCCTTGTCCCCGGACTCACGATCGTCGTACGCGACGAACGCGGTCTCGACGGTGAGGGCAAGACCGAGGAGACGTTCCGCTTCGACGGCGGAATCAGTGAATTCTGCGAGTACCTCGCCCAGGACAAGGCCGTCTGCGACGTGCTGCGGCTCACCGGGCAGGGCACCTTCAAGGAGACCGTGCCGGTCCTGGACGAGCGCGGGCACATGACGGCGACCGAGGTCACGCGTGAGCTGGCTGTCGACATCGCCATGCGCTGGGGCACGGGATACGACACCAACCTCAAGTCCTTCGTCAACATCATTGCCACCCCCAAGGGCGGCACACATGTGACCGGGTTCGAACGCTCCGTGACCAAGACGGTCAACGAGGTGCTCCGCTCCGCGAAGCTCCTGCGGGTCGCCGAGGACGACATCGTCAAGGACGACGCCCTGGAGGGCCTCACCGCAGTCGTCACCGTACGGCTGGCGGAGCCGCAGTTCGAGGGCCAGACCAAGGAGGTCCTCGGCACCTCGGCGGCCAACCGGATCGTCGCCAATGTCGTCGCCAAGGAGCTCAAGGCATTCCTCACCTCCACCAAGCGTGATGCCAAGGCGCAGGCCAGGGCGGTCCTGGACAAGGCGGTCGCCGCAGCGCGCACCCGCATCGCGGCCCGGCAGCACAAGGACGCGCAGCGCCGCAAGACGGCGCTGGAGTCCTCCTCGCTGCCCGCCAAGCTCGCGGACTGCCGCAGCGACGACGTGGACCGCAGCGAGCTCTTCATCGTGGAGGGGGACTCCGCGCTCGGCACGGCCAAGCTCGCCCGGAACAGTGAGTTCCAGGCGTTGCTGCCGATCCGGGGCAAGATCCTCAATGTCCAGAAGGCGTCCGTCTCGGACATGCTGAAGAACGCCGAGTGCGGCGCGATCATCCAGGTCATAGGGGCCGGGTCCGGGCGGACCTTCGACATCGACGCCGCCCGCTACGGCAAGATCGTCCTTCTGGTGGACGCCGATGTCGACGGTGCGCACATCCGCATCCTGCTGCTCACGCTCTTCCAGCGGTACATGCGGCCCATGGTCGAGGCGGGACGCGTCTTCGCCGCCGTGCCCCCGCTCCACCGGATCGAGCTGGTCCAGCCGAAGAAGGGCCAGGACAAGTACATCTACACGTACTCCGACGGCGAGCTGCGCCAGACGCTGCTGGAGCTGCAGCGCAAGCACGTCCGGTACAAGGACTCGATCCAGCGGTACAAGGGGCTGGGCGAGATGGACGCCGACCAGCTGGCCGAGACCACGATGGATCCGCGCCACCGCACATTGCGGCGGATCAACATCGGCGACCTCGAATCCTCCGAGCAGGTCTTCGATCTGCTGATGGGCAACGAGGTCGCGCCCCGCAAGGAATTCATCACCAGCTCGGCGGCCACACTGGACCGCTCGCGCATCGACGTGTGACCGGCAGCCGCCGTCTCCACCCGTGGGTGGAGACGGCGGCTCCACCCACGATCAACCCCTGAGCCGATCCTCTGACCTGGCATTTTCCGTAGCGTCGAAGGTGTTGAACCTTTCCGCACTTCGGAGGCGCCATGTCAGGGCTCATCAATGTCCTGGTGATCATTGCCGTCATCGCGCTTGTCGTGGTCCGCCAGTGCTCGGCACGACGGATCTCGGAAGACCGGCGCTGGTGGGTCCTGCCCGGCATTCTCATCTTCATGTCCCTGCACGAACCCGGCCTGACGGACCCGCGCCACGAAGCGCTGTCCGTGGTGGTCCTCGGCGCCGAACTGCTGGTCGGGCTGGTCATCGGCGTCGGCTGGGGCTGGACGACCCGGCTGTGGCGCGAGTCGGGCGGATCGCTGTGGAGCAGGGGCACCAAGGCCACCGTCCTGGTCTGGACGGGAGGTCTGGCGCTGAGAGCTGCGCTGTACGGGACGGCCGTGCTCATGGGCATACGTCAGGGCAGTGCCGCCCTCATGGCAGCTCTCGCGCTGACGCTGCTCGCGCGCAGCGGTGTGCTGACCTGGCGGGCCCGGGGGATGAGCCCGGCGTACGGTGATGCTGTCGGCGGCCCGTCGTCGCAGCCGGCGTGGAAGGGCCGTGTGTGACACGCGCTACCTGGACGAGTTGGCCGTCCCGGGAGGCACTCTCCCGGCAGGGAGGCACTCTCCCGGCAGGGGCGCACGCGCCCACGGGCGGTCATTGCCTGGTCCGTACGCGCGCTCCTGCTGGCCCTCGCGCTCTGGGGCAGCGTCACCGCCGGAAAGTTCGGCCCCTGGGAAGTCGCGGTCGGACTGCTGGGCGTACTGGGCTGCGCCTGGACCGCATGGGCGTTCTTCCGGACCAGTCTGGAACACCGGCTGTGGCCCTCCCTCGGGCTCATGGCGCTGCTGATGGCGGCGGCCTTCGGGGCGCAGCAAGCCGGTGCCGGTGTGGCGGCCGTGGTCCTGTGGTGCGGCTGCGCGGTGACCGCACTGGAGCGGTTGCCCACATCTCGCAGGCCACGGTGAAGAGCCACATCAACAATCTCTTCGCCAAGGCCGGGGTGCGCGACAGAGCGCAGGCCGTGCGCTATGCGTACGTTCGGGGTCTCGCACACCCGCCCGGGACATCCTTCACCTGAAGAGGTGAAGAGCGGCGAATGAAGTGCCCGGGATCTTCCTGATCTGCCCATTCTTGGGTACGCGGCCGAAGTGGTCCGTGGGCAAGGGGAGTTGTTCGGTGGAGAAGGAAGCAGGGCGCGACGCCGCAGCGATGCGAGTCGACGACCCGTGGTACGACGCTCTGGCCTCCGGATGGGGCGAGCTGGACGGTGCGGGGGGCTTCGTGCCCGTCAGGCCACCCGGGCCCGTGGCCCTGCAGCGCAGCCACAGCGCGGCCGACATCTATCTGGAGGTGCAGCGCAGCGCGGCCTTCCAGGAAGTGCGCCGTCGATACCGGCGGTTCGTCGGCCCCGCTACCCTGGCCTTCTTCGTCTGGTACCTCGCCTACGTTGTCACGGCGGTCACCGCACCCGGGCTGATGGCCCGTCCGGTCGCCGGGGCCGTCAACGTGGCGATGGTCGCGGGGCTCGGGCAGTTCCTCACCACGTTCCTGCTCACCGGGGCGTACACACGTCATGCGCGACTGCGCAGGGACCGGGCCGCGCTCGATCTGCGGTGGGAGACTCAGGAGATGACGCGGGGGATCGGGCGTTGAGCGGGAATCACCAGACCCTGGCCTTGCTTCTGTTCAGTGCATTCATCGCCGTGACGCTCGCCATCACCACCTGGGTGAGCCGCAACCGGCACGGCTCGGCGGAGGAGTTCTATGCCGGAGGTCGGTTGTTCTCCCCCATGGAGAACGGTTTCGCAATCGCCGGTGACTACATGTCGGCCGCATCCTTTCTCGGTATCTCCGGCCTGATCGCGCTGTTCGGATACGACGGCATGCTGTACTCGGTCGGCTTCCTCGTCGCCTGGCTCGTCGTCCTGCTGCTGGTGGCCGAACTCGTCCGTAACTGCGGCCGATTCACCCTCGCAGACGTGGTGGCCGCGCGGATGGCGGAACGTCCGGTACGGATCGCGGCGGGCACCTCCTCCGTCACCGTCTCCGTGCTCTACCTGGTGGCGCAGATGGTGGGTGCGGGCAGCCTGGTCGCCCTGCTCCTCGGCGGTACGAGCAACGCCGCCCGCTCCTGGACCGTCATCGGGGTCGGGGCGCTCATGGTGATCTATGTGTCCTTCGGAGGGATGCGCGCCACGACCTGGATCCAGATCGTCAAGGCCGTCCTGCTGATGGCGGGCGCGACTGTGCTCACCGTGCTCGTTCTGGTCCATTTCCACGGCAACGTCAACGCGCTCCTCACCTCCGCCGCCGAACGGAGCGGGCACGGACTGAAGTTCCTCTCGCCCGGACTCAAGTACGGCGGCAGCTGGACCGCCCGATTCGACTTCATCAGCCTCGGGCTGGCCCTGGTGCTCGGTACGGCCGGACTGCCCCACATCCTGTCGCGCTTCTACACCGTGCCCACCGCCCGCGCCGCCCGCCGCTCGGTCGTCTGGTCGATCGGCCTCATCGGCAGCTTCTACCTGATGACGATCGTGCTCGGGTTCGGTGCGGCAGCGCTGGTCGGTTCGGCGGACGTACGGGCGTCGAGTCCCGCCGGGAACACGGCCGTCCCGCTGCTGGCCCTGGTGCTCGGTGGCGGCGAAGGTTCCACCGGGGGAGCGATTCTGTTCGCCGTGGTCGCCGCCGTGGCCTTCGCGACCATCCTCGCCGTTGTCGCCGGGATCACGCTTGCCTCGTCCGCCTCCGTGGCCCATGACCTCTACGCCTCGCTCAGGCGCCCGGGCTCCAAGCAGCACAGCGAAGTCACCGTGGCCAGGGTCGCCGCGGCCGGGATCGGGGTGGCCGCCATCGGGCTGGGCCTGGTCGCCCAGGATCTGAATGTGGCGTTCCTGGTGGGGCTCGCCTTCGCCGTCGCCGCCTCGGCCAATCTGCCGGTGCTGCTCTACTCGCTGTTCTGGCGGAACTTCACCACGCGGGGAGCGGTCTGGTCGGTCTACGGCGGGCTGATCCCCGCGGTGCTGCTCGTCCTGCTTTCACCGGTCGTCTCCGGCAGCCCCACCTCGCTCTTCCCCGGCGTCGACTTCCAGTTCTTCCCACTGGAGAACCCCGGACTGGTCTCCGTCCCGCTCGGCTTCCTGGCCGGCTGGATCGGCACAGTCACGTCACCCGAGCCACCCGACGACGCCAAGCATGCGGAGACCGAGGTTCGCGCGCTGACCGGGGCGGGGGCGGTGTAGCCGGTCCGGGCAGCGGACGGCGGAGGAGCCGGTCCGGGAAAAGCGGGACTGGTTGTGGCTGCTGTGGGCCGGTGGTCCGTCACACAGGGATTCCCTAGGAGCTCGAGGCCCAGGTGTAGCGGTGTTCCGGGCGGCCTGTCTCGCCGTACCGCAGTGTCAGCCGCACCCGACCCATCCGCTCCAGCAGCTTCAGGTAGCGCTGCGCGGTCTGCCGGCTCATTCCGGCGCTCTCCGCGATCTCCTGCGCGGAGAGCGGCCCCTCGGCGCCCTTGAGTGCCTGGCGGACCAGTTCCGCAGTGGTGGGAGAGTGGCCCTTGGGAAGGTCGGGTTCACCCGCCGCCCACAGAGCGCCGAACAGCCGGTCCACGTCTCCCTGCTCGGTCTCGCCGCCGCCCTCCAGAGTGTGATGCAGCGCCGCGTACGCCTCCAGCTTGGTACGCAGCCCCGCGTACGTGAACGGCTTCACCAGGTACTGGAGCGCGCCGTGCCGCATGGCCTCCTGGACGGTGGCGACGTCACGCGCCGCAGTCACCATGATCACGTCGGTGTGGTGGCCGAGCCTGCGCAGCTCCCGCACCACGGCCAGGCCATTGCGGTCGGGCATGTAGTGGTCGAGCAGGACGAGGTCCACGTGCTGCGACTCGACCGCGGCCAGGGCCTCGGCGGCGCTGTGCGCCTGCGCGGTCACCCGGAAGCCGGGCACCTTGGAGACATACGCCGCGTTGATCCGCGCGACCCGGATGTCGTCGTCCACGACCAGGACCTGGATCACTGAACTCCTCCCGTGAGGTCCGGCTCCGGAAGCTGTGTTTCCGCGAGACCCGGTTCGGTGAGCGCCTCGGGCAGTACGACAGTGAACTCGGCGCCGCCTTCCGGCGCCCCGTCGACGGTGGCGCTGCCGCCCTGTCGTCCGGCCAGCCGCCGTACCATCGCGAGGCCCAGACCGCGCTTGCCGTGCGCCGGGAGTTCCTTGGTCGACCAGCCCTCCGTGAAGACCGATTCGCGATTCTCGGGAGGGACGCCGGGGCCGCTGTCGCGGACCCGCAGCACCACCGTACGGCCGTCCGCCCGCAGCCCCACCTCGATCAGGGCGTCGTCCGATCCGGCGGCCGCGTCCAGGGCGTTGTCGACGAGGTTGCCGACGACGGTGACCAGCCCGCGCGGGTCCACCAGCCGGTCAGGGAGCAGCGTGCCGGGCGCCATGCGCAGCGAGACGCCGCGCTCCGCGGCGACCGTCGCCTTGCCGACCAGCAGGGCGGCCAGCAGCGGATCATGGACCTTCTCGGTGACCTGCTCGGCGGTGGCCCGGTGGACGCCGACGACCTCGGTGACGAACTCCATCGCGTCCTCGTGCATCTCCAGCTCCAGCAGCCCCAGGAGGGTGTGCAGCCGGTTGGCGTGCTCGTGGTCCTGTGCGCGCAGGGCATCGATCAGACCACGGGTGGAGTCGAGCTCGCGGCCGAGGTGTTCGAGTTCGGTGCGGTCGCGGAGGGTGGCGACGGCGCCTCCGTCGGCGGTCGGCATCCGGTTGGCGAGCAGCACCCGGTTGCCGCGCACGGTCAGCAGATCGTCGCCCACCACCCGGCCGGCCAGTACGTCCGCGGTCCGCCCCCGGCCGAGCACGTCGTCGAGCGGGCGGCCCGCGGCGTCGGGGCCGAGCCCCAGCAGCCGCTGCGCCTCGTCGTTCAGCAGCCGGATGCGTCCCGTACGGTCCAGCGCGACGACCCCTTCGCGGATGCTGTGCAGCATCGCCTCGCGCTCGGTCAGCAGCGCGGAGATGTCGGAGAAGGCCAGGTCGTGGGTCTGTCGCTGGATGCGGCGGGAGATCAGGTAGGCAGCCAGCGCCCCGACAGCGAGCGCCCCGCCCGCGTAGGCGAGCAGCCCCGGGATCGCCGCCAGGAGCCGGGCGCGGACACTGTCGTACGCGATGCCGACCGAGACCGCTCCGACGATGTGGTCCGCGTTGTCGCGGAGCGGCACCTTGCCGCGTGCCGAGCGGCCGAGCGTACCGCTGTCGATCTCCATGATCTCTCCGCCCGCGAGCGCCTCACTGGGGTCGGTCGAGACGACCTTGCCGATCCGGCGGGTGTCGGTGTGCGACCAGCGCACCCCGTGCCGGTCCATGACGACGACGTACTCGGCGCCGGTGGACCACCTGATCCGCTCCGCGGCGGATTGCACGGGCCCCCCGGGTGCGGGGGCCGTGGTGAGCAGGGACTCGGCGATCTGCGGCTGGGCCGCCGTGCTCTGCGCGATGGCGAGCGCACGGCGCATCGCCTCGTCGTCGAGCTGCGTGCTGAGGGGTGCCAGGAAGAGGCCGGTGGCGAGTACGGTGACGCCGGTAGCGATGGCGAGCTGCATCAGCAGCACCTGGGAGAAGACCCGCTGCGGCCAGCCGAGCCGTCGCGGTCTCCGGGGGGTGGGCGGTGGTGCGCTCATCGTATGAAGGTAAAACGCAGCCCTGCGCTTCCTGAAATCTCTCTTCTTTCCAACTCCACACAATCCGCTTGCGTCTTTTTCGCCAATCTTGCGTGCATGACGCGACGACTTGCTCAGGTGGCACAGAAGGTGGGAGTCAGCGAGGCCACGGTCAGCCGGGTGCTCAACGGCAAGCCCGGAGTCTCCGACGCCACCCGGAAGGCCGTCCTCTCCGCGCTCGACGTCCTCGGTTACGAGCGTCCGACCCAGCTGCGCGGCGAGCGGGCCCGGCTGGTCGGACTGGTCCTGCCGGAGCTGCAGAACCCGATCTTCCCGGCCTTCGCCGAGGTCGTCGGCGGTGCGCTTGCCCAGCAGCGGCTGACCCCCGTCCTGTGCACCCAGACCAAGGGGGGGTCTCCGAGGCCGACTATGTGGAACTGCTCCTGCAGCAGCAGGTGTCGGGTGTGGTCTTCGCGGACGGGCTCTACCACCAGGCCGACGCCCCGCACGATCACTACAAGGTGCTGGCCGACCGCAGGATCCCGGTCGTCCTGATCGGGCGGCGAGACGCACGCCGGGCATCTGCACACCACGTACGAGAGTGTCTCGTTCAGCGCCGAAGTACCCATGAACCCCCGCCGAACGATGGAGTTTCTCGACTCCCGGCCGGAGGGCCTCTACCGGATCAAGGGGTACGTCGACTTCGGCGCGGGAGACCGCGGCAACACGTACGAGGTGCATGCGGTCGGCCGGTTCCTGTCGCCCCGCAGCCCTGGAAGCGCGACGAACCGCGCCTCACCCAGCTGGTGCTGATCGGCTCCGGCATCGACCCGGATGCCCTGCACAAGGAGCTGGCCGACTGCCGCCAGAGCACCGAACCGCCGGTGGAAGCAGGGCCGGCGCCGGACATGACACAGGACGCCGCACATGAGCAGAGCATGTGGGGCGTCCTGCGCTACGTACAACAGCCGGCCGACTGAAACCGACCGACGGATGCGGCCGACGGTATCCCGCCGGCTACACCGGTCCGGCGATCACCGCGACCGACTTGGCCAGCGGCGTCCCCGAACCGTCGCGCCGCGGATCCGGCTCCGGCAGTTCGGACGGGGTGCCGTTCTTCTGCGCCGCCCGAGCCGGGATCGCACCCGCCCAGGCGAACACCAGGACATCCTCGCCCTTGAGGAAGCGCTGACAGCGCACGCCGCCGGTGGCCCGGCCCTTGCGCGGGTACTGGTCGAACGGCGTGAGCTTCGCCGTCAGCACCGAGTCGTCCAGCGTGCCGTGCGAGCCCGCCACCGTGAACACCATCGCGTCCGCCGCCGGGTCCACCGCGCCGAACGAGAGCACCTCGGCGCCCTCCACCAGCTTCACGCCCGCCATGCCGCCCGCCGGCCGGCCCTGCGGCCGTACCTGGGCCGCCGGGTAGCGCAGCAGCTGTGCGTCGGACGTGATGAAGACGAGGTCCTCCTCGCCCGTACGCAGTTCGGCGGCGCCGACGATCCGGTCACCGTCCTTGAGGGTGATGACCTCCAGCTCGTCCTTGTTGGCCGGATAGTCCGGCACCACCCGCTTGACGACACCCTGCAGGGTGCCGATCGCCAGGCCGGGGGAGGACTCGTCGAGCGTGGTGAGGCAGATGACCTCCTCACCGGTCTCCAGCGTGAGGAACTCCGAGACCTGTGCCCCGCCCGAAAGATTGGGCGCGGCATGGGTGTCCGGCAGCTGGGGCAGGTCGATCACCGCGAGCCGCAGCAGCCGCCCTGTCGACGTCACCACGCCGACATCGCCACGCGCCGTCGCCGGCACGGCCGACACGATCACGTCGTGCTTGGCGCGCTTGGCGTCCTCGGTGACGACGATCGGGTCGCCGGTGGCCGTACGGGCCAGCAGACCGGTCGAGGACAGCAGCACCCGGCAGGGGTCGTCCGCGACCTCCAGCGGCACCGAGGCGACCTGCGAACCGGCCGACTCCAGCAGCACCGTACGCCGGTCGGTGCCGAACTTCTTCGCGACCGCGGCCAGTTCGGTGGAGACCAGCTTGCGCAGCTCGGCGTCCGATTCGAGGATCGTCGTCAGCTCGTCGATCTCGGCGTTGAGCCGGTCCCGCTCGCTCTCCAGCTCGATCCGGTCGAACCGGGTCAGCCGGCGCAGCGGGGTGTCCAGGATGTACTGCGTCTGGATCTCGCTCAGCGAGAAGTGCTCGATGAGCCGCTCCTTCGCCTGCGCGGAATTGTCGCTGGACCGGATGAGCCGGATGACCTCGTCGATGTCGATCAGCGCGACGAGCAGGCCCTCGACCAGGTGCAGCCGGTCCCGGCGCTTGGTCCGGCGGAACTCGCTGCGGCGGCGCACCACGTCGAAGCGGTGGTCGAGGTAGACCTCGAGGAGCTCCTTGAGACCCAGCGTGAGCGGCTGTCCGTCGACCAGCGCCACATTGTTGATGCCGAAGGACTCCTCCATCGGCGTCAGCTTGTAGAGCTGCTCCAGCACGGCCTCGGGCACGAAGCCGTTCTTGACCTCGATGACCAGGCGCAGGCCGTGCTCGCGGTCGGTGAGGTCCTTGACATCGGCGATGCCCTGGAGCTTCTTCGCCGAGACCAGGTCCTTGATCTTGGCGATCACCTTCTCCGGGCCGACGGAGAAGGGAAGTTCGGTGACGACCAGACCCTTGCGGCGGGCCGTCACGTTCTCCACGGCGACCGTCGCACGGATCTTGAACGTGCCACGTCCGGCCGCGTACGCGTCCTTGATCCCGCCGAGGCCCACGATCCGGCCACCGGTCGGCAGGTCGGGTCCGGGGACGAACCGCATCAGGGTCTCCAGGTCCGCGCCCGGATGTCTGATCAGATGGCGGGCGGCGGCGATGACCTCGCCCAGGTTGTGCGGCGGCATATTGGTCGCCATGCCGACCGCGATTCCGGACGACCCGTTGACCAGGAGGTTCGGATACGCGGCGGGGAGGACGACCGGTTCCTGCTCCTGGCCGTCGTAATTCGACTGGAAACCGACGGTGTCCTCGTCGATCGACTCCGTCATCAGGGACGTGGCGTCGGCCATCCGGCACTCGGTGTACCGCATGGCGGCCGGCGGGTCGTCGTTGCCGAGCGAGCCGAAGTTGCCGTGCCCGTCGACGAGGGGGAGCCGCATCGAGAACGGCTGCGCCATCCGGACCAGCGCGTCGTAGATCGACGCGTCGCCGTGCGGATGCAGCTTTCCCATGACCTCGCCGACGACGCGGGCACACTTCACATAGCCGCGGTCGGGGCGCAGCCCCATCTCGTTCATCTGGTACACGATGCGGCGGTGCACCGGCTTCATGCCGTCGCGGGCGTCCGGCAGGGCCCGTGAGTAGATCACCGAGTACGCGTACTCGAGGAAGGAGCCCTGCATTTCGTCGACGACGTCGATGTCGAGGATCTTCTCCTCGAAGTCGTCCGGCGGCGGGGTCTTCGTACTGCGGCGGGCCATCGCTGCTGCGACTCCTTCACAGATCTGTTCGGGCAACCTCTGGTTCTGACGCGGACCATTGTGGACCGCCGCACTGACAACGCCGACCTCGACCCGTCCCAAGCGCTCTTTCACGCGAACTTCCACGGCACGGGAACTTCGCCAGGTGTCGGTGCGCTTGCTTACAGTGGCAGGTCTCGCAAGAAATCCAGTATCGCGATCGAAGGGACGTACATGCCCATGGGTCACACGGCCACAGCCCAGGCCGGCTCCGGCGGCTTGACAGCGACCGAGCACCGTCTGGCCAACGGCCTGCGCGTGGTGCTCTCCGAGGACCATCTGACCCCGGTCGCCGCGGTGTGCCTCTGGTACGACGTCGGGTCGCGCCACGAGGTCAAGGGGCGCACGGGTCTGGCTCACCTCTTCGAGCACCTGATGTTCCAGGGCTCCGGACAGGTCAAGGGGAACGGACACTTCGAGCTGGTGCAGGGCGCCGGCGGCTCCCTCAACGGGACGACCAGCTTCGAACGCACCAATTATTTCGAGACGATGCCCACGCATCAGCTGGAACTGGCCCTGTGGCTCGAAGCCGACCGGATGGGCTCGCTGCTCGCCGCGCTCGACGACGAGTCCATGGAGAACCAGCGGGACGTCGTCAAGAACGAGCGCCGCCAGCGGTACGACAATGTTCCGTACGGCACGGCGTTCGAGAGGCTGACCGCCCTCGCCTACCCCGAGGGCCACCCGTACCACCACACCCCGATCGGCTCGATGACCGACCTGGACGCGGCGACACTCGAAGACGCGCGGACCTTCTTCCGTACGTACTACGCGCCCAACAACGCGGTGCTGTCGGTCGTCGGCGACATCGACCCCGAGCAGACGCTCGCCTGGATCGAGAAGTACTTCGGCTCCATCCCGTCCCACGACGGCAAGCAGCCGCCGCGCGACGGCACGCTCCCCGAGACCATCGGCGAGCAGCTGCGCGAAGAGGTCCACGAGGAGGTCCCGGCGCGGGCGCTGATGGCCGCCTACCGGCTGCCGCACGACGGCACCAGGGAGTGCGACGCCGCGGATCTCGCGCTGACCGTGCTCGGCGGAGGTGAGTCCTCCCGGCTGCACAACCGCCTGGTCCGCCGCGACCGCACAGCCGTTGCGGCAGGTTTCGGGCTGCTGCGGCTGGCCGGCGCGCCCTCGCTCGGCTGGCTGGACGTGAAGACGTCCGGCGGTGTCGAGGTGGCGCAGATCGAGGCCGCGGTCGACGAGGAGCTGGCCCGGTTCGCCGCCGAGGGCCCCACGCCCGAGGAAATGGAGCGCGCTCAGGCACAGTTGGAGCGCGAGTGGCTGGACCGGCTCGGTACGGTCGCGGGCCGCGCCGATGAACTCTGCCGGTTCGCCGTGCTGTTCGGCGACCCGCAGCTCGCGCTGACCGCCGTCCAGCGGGTCCTTGACGTCACCGCGGACGAGGTCCAGGCGGCGGCCAGGGCCCAGCTGCGCCCCGACAACCGGGCGGTGCTCGTCTACGAGCCGGTCGAGCCGGCCGAATCCGCCGACGCGGAAGCCGACGAGACGGACACCGACACCGACGCGCACGAAGGGGCGGACAAGTGACCGACGCTGCCGCGACTGGAGTATCGATGGAGTACCACCCGCAGCCGACCCCCGGCACGGCCAGGCCCTGGGCCTTTCCCGCACCCGAGCGCGGCGCCCTGCCCAATGGGCTGACGGTGCTGCGCTGCCACCGTCCCGGCCAGCAGGTCGTCGCGGTCGAGATCTTCCTCGACGCCCCGCTGGACGCCGAGCCCGAGGGCCTCGACGGCGTGGCCACGATCATGGCGCGAGCCCTTTCCGAGGGCACCGACAAGCACTCCGCCGAGGAGTTCGCCGCCGAGCTGGAGCGTTGCGGCGCCACCCTCGACGCGCACGCCGACCATCCCGGCATGCGGGTCTCCCTGGAGGTTCCGGCCTCCCGGCTGGCCAAGGCTCTCGGGCTGGTCGCCGAGGCGCTGCGGGCGCCCGCGTTCGCCGACAGCGAGATCGAGCGACTGGTGAACAACCGGCTCGACGAGATTCCGCACGAGCAGGCCAACCCGGCCCGGCGTGCCGCCAAGCAGCTCTCCAAGGAGCTCTTCCCGGCCACGTCGCGGATGTCACGCCCGCGCCAGGGCACCGAGGAGACGGTGGAGCGGATCGACTCCGCGGCCGTGCGAGCCTTCTACGAGGCCCATGTCCGGCCGTCCACCGCGACCGCCGTCGTCGTCGGCGACCTCACCGGTATCGACCTGGACGCCCTGCTCGCCGACACCATCGGCGACTGGACCGGGAACACCGTGGAGCCCCGTCCGGTCCCGCCGATCACTGCCGACGACACCGGCCGCGTGGTGATCGTCGACCGTCCGGGCGCCGTGCAGACACAGCTGCTGATCGGCCGCATCGGCGCCGACCGGCACGACAGCGTGTGGCCGGCCCAGGTCCTCGGCACCTACTGCCTGGGCGGCACACTCACCTCCCGGCTGGACCGGGTGCTGCGCGAGGAGAAGGGCTACACCTACGGCGTGCGGGCCTTCGGGCAGGTCCTGCGCTCGACGGCCCCGGACTCCGCCTCCGGGGCGACCGGCGCGGCGATGCTGGCGATCAGTGGCTCGGTGGACACGGAGTCCACCGGACCGGCGCTCGACGACCTGTGGAAGGTCCTGCGGACGCTGGTGGCCGAGGGGCTGACCGACGCCGAGCGCGAGACCGCTGTGCAGAACCTCGTGGGTGTCGCCCCGCTGAAGTTCGAGACGGCTGCCTCCGTCGCCGGCACGCTCGCCGACCAGGTCGAGCAGCACCTCCCGGACGACTACCAGGCGCAGCTGTACGCCCGCCTGGCCGAGACCGGCACGGTCGAGGCGACCGCAGCCGTGGTCAACGCCTTCCCCGTGGACCGGCTGGTCACGATTCTCGTCGGCGACGCCGCGCAGATCGAGGAGCGGGTCAGGGCGTTGGGCATCGGAGAGGTGTCGGTCGTCACCGGCTGATGCACCAAAGTCCCGCAAAGAGGGGCAAAGAGAGACCCTGGCGAGTCGCTTCTCGCCAGGGTCTTCCCTTTTGTCTGATTTGAGATGAAAACTTATTCCTTGCCCTGTGGGATGCGCTACAAAGCGCCCTGTCCGTTTGGTGAATGAAAGTGCCCCCGCCTAGCGTCGGCTCCACTGTCCGTCACTCGTATGCCGCATCCGTGGCGCCGGGCAGTGATCGCCGAGTCCCCGTCAGGCGCGAGCCTGGGGAGCCGGGGACCCACACAGTCCCTGGGGTGAATCGGATGCCGCGACCTCCTGTGAGGCCGGGGATCCGTAGGAGACCTTCCTGCTCCGAACCCGTCAGCTAACCCGGTAGGCGAGAAGGAAGGAAAGGACCAGCTACTTCATGGCGTTCACCCGCCCCACCGGGAAGCACCGTGCCCCGAGCCGCCTGAAGCGCGGGAGCGCACGCATCGCCGGAGTCGCGACGCTGGCGACCACCGGCGTCATCGGCGGACTGGCCTCTCCGGCCCTCGCCGCGGATGCCGAGGCCTCCTTCGTCAATGAAACCGGCCTGACCCAGATCATCGCCATCGAGGATGGCCTCGCCGACCAGGTGGCCACCCAGGCCAAGGTGCAGAAGCGCCAGGCCGACGTCGCCGCGAAGGTGAAGGCGAAGGCTGCCGCGGCAGCCAAGGCCGAAGCGAAGGCCAAGGCGGCGGCGAAGGCCGAGGCCGAGGCCCGCGCCAAGGCGGCCCGTGACGCGAAGGCCCGCGCCACCCGTTCCGCCGAGCGCACCCGCCTGGGCTCCTTCCAGCTCCCGGTCGCCGGTTCGTACGCCACCACCGGCTACAAGTCGAGCGGGTCCCTCTGGTCCTCCGGCCGCCACTCGGGCATCGACTTCCATGCCGCCTCCGGAAGCTCCGTCGTCGCCGTCGGCGCCGGCACGGTCGTCGAGGCGGGCTGGGGCGGCGCATACGGCAACAACATCGTGCTGCGGATGACGGACGGCACGTACACCCAGTACGGCCACCTCTCCTCGATCGGCGTCTCCGTCGGCCAGAGCGTCGGCGCGGGCCAGCAGATCGGCCTCTCCGGCTCGACCGGCAACTCCACCGGACCGCACCTCCACTTCGAGGCCCGCACCACGCCTTCGTACGGCTCCGACATGGACCCCGTGGCGTACCTGCGCGCCCATGGCGTGAACGTCTGACCGACGTCCCGTCCGCAACACCCCGAAGGCCTCGGTTTCCCGCCGGGGCCTTCGTCGTGTCCGCCCCTGCCGAACCGCCCCGCGGAACCGTCCCCGGGCCAGAAGATATTCATGGTTTTCGGCCCGGCGTCGGAAATGCAGTTGCATTGCAATAGAGTCACAGAACAGGCGTCGATCGGCCGCGTTTCGCGGGGATTAAGGCGGAGGTTCGGACATGCGCATTCCGGCGCAATCGGTATGCACGGCAATCCGTGACGACATCGTCTCCGGTGTCTTCGAACGCGGCAGCAGACTCACCGAGGAGCTGCTCGCGCGCCGTTACGGGGTCTCCCGTGTCCCGGTGCGGGAAGCGCTGCGCACCCTGGAATCCGAGGGCTTCGTGGTCACTCGCCGACATGCCGGTGCCTGTGTCGCCGAGCCCACCGAACAGGAGGCCGCCGACCTTCTGGAGGTACGGATGCTGCTGGAGCCGCTGGGTGCGGCCCGTGCCGCGCAACGTCGCACCGAGGCGCACCTCAAGGTGCTGCGCGGCCTGGTCAGGCTGGGTCAGGACAGGGCGCGGCGGGGCGAGGGGGAGGATCTGCGCTCCCTGGGCGGCTGGTTCCACGAGACGCTCGCCCAGGCGTCCGGCAGCCCCGGGCTCACCGCGCTGCTCACCCAGCTACGGCACAAGATCGCCTGGATGTACGCGGTCGAGCAGTCGGCCCGCCCCGCCGATTCCTGGGGCGAGCACGGAGCCATCGTGGACGCCGTGGCGCGCGGCGACGCGGAACGGGCCAGGGCGCTGGCCGCCCAGCACGCCGAGCGGGCCACCGCCGCGCACCGGCTGCGCCGCGCGGGCGGTGCCCCGGGCCGTGATGCCGGCGCCCCCGCTCCGGCGGCCGGGTGAGGACTTCGCAACATGCCGTAAACACCGCGAGCGGCCGGAATTAACACATGCGCCGTATACAAAGAGAAGTAGATGCGCGGGGCTTTCTTTGAGCTGCCTGAATTCGCTCCGAATGTATTGTCGGTATCCGAAAACGAAGGAGCCGCGGCCCCGGTTGGGGGGTACCGCGGCTCCGCCACAGAAATAGACCGGACAGGAATCGGCCGGAAAGGCTTCCCCCCTGATCGGAACCCTGGAATCAGACGGTCTCAGGGAGCTCCTCGAGCCCCTCGGTGACCAGCTTCGCCAGACGGTCGAGCGCGGCTTCCGCGTCGTCCGCCTCGGAGGCGAGCACGATCTCCTCGCCGCCGTGCGCGCCGAGACCGAGCACCGCGAGCATGGAGGCGGCGTTCACCGGGGGGCCGTCGGACTTGGCGATCGTCACGGGGACGCCGGACGCCGTGGCGGCACGGACGAAGATGGAAGCGGGGCGGGCGTGCAGGCCCTCGGCCCAACCGACATTTACGCGGCGCTCAGCCATGGTTCTGCCCTTCACGAATCAATGGTTGTCTAGACCAGTCTCTCACGCAGTCGCTGTCTTCCCGCCGACCCGCAACCCGGCCCCAGCCCGTGCCGCACGGCCGATCGGAGCTCTCAGACTGCCCCGGCCCCGGGCCCTACGCGACCGCTGACCGCGCCGTAGGCTTTGCCCATGCAGCCCGCGCCGGAGCAGAGTCCGCACCACGCGTACCCCGACCACTGGGAAGCGGACGTGGTGCTCCGCGACGGCGGTACGGCCCGCATCAGGCCCATCACCACGGACGATGCCGAGCGCCTGGTCAGCTTCTACGAGCAGGTCTCCGACGAGTCGAAGTACTACCGGTTCTTCGCTCCTTACCCCCGTCTGTCCGCCAAGGACGTCCACCGCTTCACCCATCACGACTACGTCGACCGGGTGGGGCTCGCCGTCACGGTCGGCGGTGAGTTCATCGCCACCGTCCGCTACGACCGGATCGACGCGGCCGGCCGGCCGGCCTCCGCCCCCGCCGACGAGGCCGAGGTCGCCTTTCTCGTCCAGGACGCGCACCAGGGCCGCGGCGTGGCATCGGCGCTCCTCGAACACATCGCCGCAGTGGCGCGTGAGCGCGGCATCCGGCGCTTCGCCGCCGAGGTGCTGCCCGCCAACAACAAGATGATCAAGGTGTTCCGTGACGCCGGGTACACCCAGCAGCGCAGCTTCGAGGACGGCGCCGTCCATCTCACCCTCGACCTCGAACCGACCGCCGAGTCCCTCGCCGTCCAGCGCGCCCGCGAGCAGCGGGCGGAGGCGCGGTCGGTGCAGCGGCTGATCACACCGGGGTCCGTCGCCGTCATCGGCACCGGCCGTAACCCCGGCGGGGTCGGCCGCACGGTTCTGCGCAACCTCCTCGGTGCGGGCTTCACCGGCCGTACGTACGCCGTGAACAGCTCGTTCGCCGCCGACCAGGGAACGATCGACGGCGTCCCCGCACACCGCTCCATCGGCGAGATCGGCGAACCGGTGGACCTCGCGGTCGTCGCTGTGCCCGCGGACCGGGTCCCGGAGGCCGTCGCCGACTGCGGCGAACACGGCGTCCAGGGCCTCGTGGTCCTCTCCGCCGGATATGCCGAATGGGGTGCCGAAGGCAGGGAAAGGCAGCGCGAACTGGTCCGCCAGGCCCGCTCGTACGGCATGCGCATCATCGGCCCGAACGCCTTCGGGATCATCAACAACGCGGACGGCGTACGGCTGAACGCCTCCCTCGCCCCCGAGCCGCCCACCCCGGGGCGGATCGGTCTGTTCACGCAGTCGGGCGCGATCGGCATCGCCCTGCTCTCCGGGCTCTACCGGCGCGGCGCGGGTCTGTCGACGTTCATCTCCGCGGGCAACCGCGCCGACATCTCGGGCAACGACTTTCTCCAGTACTGGTACGAGGACCCGAACACCGACGTCGCCCTGCTCTACCTCGAATCCCTCGGCAATCCGCGGAAGTTCACCCGCCTCGCGCGGCGCACCGCAGCGGTGAAGCCGGTCGTGGTGGTGAAGGGGGCCCGGCACAGCGGCAGCACCCCGCCCGGTCATGCGGTGCCGATCAGCCGGATCCCGGACGCGACGGTCTCGGCGCTCATGCGGCAGGCGGGCGTGATCCGCGTCGACACGGTGACGGAGATGGTCGACGCGGGCCTGCTCCTCGCCGACCAGCCCCTCCCCGCCGGTCCCCGGGTCGCGATCCTCGGCAACTCCGAGTCCCTGGGCCTCCTCACGTACGACGCCTGCCTGGCCGAGGGGCTGCGCCCGCGCCCGCCCCGCGACCTCACCACCGCGGCCACCCCGCAGGACTTCCGGGATGCGCTGGCGGAGGCACTCGCCGACCGGAGCTGCGACGCGGTGATCGTGACGGCGATCCCGTGGGTCGGCGAGAACGGCCAGGCGGAAACGGGGGACGGCGAGGTCCTGGCCGCCGCGCTGCGCATGGCGGCGGCCACGGGGCCGGCCAAGCCGGTGGCCGTGGTCCACGTCGAGATCGGCGGCCTGGCGGAGGCGCTCGCGGCCGCCAGCAGCACGGTCGCGGCGCCGCAGGTGGCCGCGACGGCTGCCCCGGGTGCTTCGGCCGCAGCGGACGGCAAGGGCACCCCGAGCGTCACAAGCACCACAGGCGCTTCAGCCACGCCGAGCACCACCGGCACCCCAGGCACCTCAGCTCCGCCGAATCCCCCGGCTCAGCCGAACGCCCCCGGCCCCGGTGCCCCCAAGCCGTCTGCTCCCTCCACCGGCCGGATCCCCGCCTACCCCGCCGCAGAGCGTGCCGTCCGTGCCCTCGCCGAGGCGGTGAAGTATGCGCAGTGGCGACGGCAGGCCGCGGTGCCCGGCAAGGTGCCCGAGTTCCTCGACGACACCATCGACGAGGCCTGCGCCGCCGACCGTATCGACGCCCTTCTCGGGCCCGACCCCGATCCCCGGGGCCGTCAGCTCAGCCACGACGAGGCGCGCGAACTCCTGGGCCGCTACGGCATCTCCGTACGGCCGACGCTCCCCGCCCCCGACCCGGACGCCGCCGTCGCCGCGGCTGCTCGGCTCGGCTATCCGGTGGCGCTCAAGACCACCGCACCTCATCTGCGCCACCGTGCCGACCTCGGCGGCGTCCGGCTCGACCTCGCCAACGAGACCGCGCTGCGCCGGGCGTACGGCGAGCTGACCGACCTGCTCGGGAAGCCCACCGAGTTGCAGCCGGTCGTCCAGTCCATGGCACCGCGCGGCGTGGACACCGTCGTGCAGGTCACGATCGACCCGGCGGCGGGCGCGGTCCTCTCCTTCGGTCTCGCAGGCGCGCCCTCCGAACTCCTCGGGGACACCGCCCACCGCCTCGTGCCGGCCACCGACCGCGACGCCGCCGAACTGATCCGGTCCATCCGGGCGGCCCCGGTCCTCTTCGGCTGGCGGGGCTCGGCGCCCGTCGACACCGCGGCGCTCGAGGAACTGCTGCTGAGGGTGTCCCGGCTCGTCGACGATCACCCCGAGGTGGTCTCCGTCGCACTGGAACCGGTCGTGGTCGCCACGCAGGGGCTGACCGTCCTCGGCGCGACCGTCCGGCTGGCACCGCCACCGGCCCGCACCGACCTCGGCCCCCGTCGCCTGCCCAACTACTGAATCCACGGACGATCCGCCGCAGGCTCTGTCCACAGCGTCCCCGGCAGTCATCCACCCCCCGTAGGATGGTCCGTATGGCGAAGACCGGTACGACGACCCAGGGGCTGCGCGCGGCGATCGAGCGCAGCGGCTACTACCCGGCCCTTGTGGCCGAGGCGGTGGAGGCCGCCGTCGGGGGTGAGCCGGTCGCTTCGTACCTGGTGCACCAGGAGACGACCTTCGACTCCAACGAGGTGCGCAGGCACGTCACGGTCCTGGTCCTGACGGACAACCGTTTCATCGTCAGCCACACCGACGAGCAGAACGCGGACACCAGCTCCCCGTCGCCGTACGCCACCACCTCCACCGAGTCCGTCAAGCTGGACCGGATCTCGTCCGTGGTGGTCAGTCGCGTCGTGGCCGACCCGGAGAAGTACGTCCCGGGCACACTGCCCCGCGAGGTCGTCCTGACCATCGGCTGGGGCGCGGTCTCCCGCATCGACCTGGAGCCCGCCGCCTGCGGCGACCCCAACTGCGAGGCGGACCACGGCTACACCGGCAGCTCCACCGCCGACGACTTGAGCCTGCGTGTCAGCGAGGCCGGTGACGGCCCGGACACGGTGCGGCAGACCCTTGCCTTCGCCCAGTCCCTCTCCGAGGCGACGGCCGCGACCGCGGCTACCGGCCGCTGATGGCCCAGCCGGCCTGGCAGGACCCCGTTCTGCTCCCTCTCGACACCGCTCCCGTCCCCGCGTACGGCAGCGGTTCGCTCGCCGATCTGCTGCCGACACTCGTCGCCGGACAGGGCGTGCCCGGCTTCACGGCGGCGATCCCGGAGCTCACCCCCGCCGACCGGAACTGCGTCTTCCTGATCGACGGACTCGGCTGGGAGCAGATCAAGGCCCATCCGGACGAGGCGCCGTATCTGCACTCGCTGCTCCCCACCTCTCGCGGTGGCACGGGCCGTCCCCTCACGGCGGGCTTCCCGGCCACCACCGCGACCTCGCTCGCCTCGGTCGGCACGGGGCTGCCGCCCGGCGCACACGGCCTGCCCGGCTACACCGCCCGTAATCCAGAGACCGGCGAGCTGATGAACCAGCTCCGCTGGAAGCCCTGGACCTCGCCGGCGGCCTGGCAGCCGTATCCCACCGTCTTCCGGCTCGCCGACGAGGCCGGTGTGGCGACCGCGCAGGTCTCCGCCCCGACCTTCCAGCACACCCCGCTCACCGAGGTCGCACTGAGCGGCGGCACGTTCCACGGCAGGCTCTCCGGCGAGGAGCGGATGGACCTGGCCGCGGACCGGCTCGCCGCCGGCGACCGGTCGCTCGTCTACACGTACTACAGCGAGGTCGACGGCAAGGGGCACCGCTTCGGCGTCGACTCCGACGCCTGGCGCGGCCAGCTGATGTACGTGGACGGTCTCGTGCAGCGCCTCGCCGAGCAGCTCCCGCCCCGCTCGGCGCTCTACATCACCGCCGACCACGGCATGATCGACATCCCGTTCGACGAACAGTCCCGGATCGATTTCGACGAGGACTGGGAGCTGCGCGCGGGCGTCGCCCTGCTCGGCGGCGAGGGCCGGGCCCGCCATGTGTATGCCGTCCCCGGCGCCGAGGCCGATGTGCTGACCGTCTGGCAGGAAGTGCTCGGCGAGCAGTTCTGGGTGGCGAGCCGGGACGAGGCGATCGCGGCCGGCTGGTTCGGTCCGAAGATCGACGAGCGGGTGTACGGCAGGATCGGCGACGTGGTGGCGGCCGCCCGCGACGACGTGGTGGTCACCGCGTCCGTCCAGGAGCCGCACGAATCGGCGATGGTGGGCATGCACGGCTCGATGACCCCCGTCGAGCAGCTCGTCCCGCTCCTCGAAGTACGCTCGTAACCCGTTTTTCTCCCTCTCCTGCCCTTGCTGAACCGAAAGGTGTTCACCCCCTCATGCCCGAGCTTGTGTTCTTCTCCGGAACGATGGACTGCGGAAAGAGCACCGACTTCCTTGGGAATCCGTCATCTCATACTGGGATCGCTGAGCGCTGCTGCCCCTCGGTCTGTCCGCCCCGAAAGGTCACCCTCTCCTGATGTCCGAATTGGTATTTTTCTCCGGAACTATGGATTGCGGGAAGAGTACTTTGGCGCTCCAAATTGGGCACAATCGGTCGGCGCGGGGTCTCCAGGGTGTGATCTTTACCCGGGATGACCGAGCGGGTGAGGGCAAGTTGTCATCACGGCTCGGCCTCGTAACGGAGGCGGTCGAGGCGGACGAGGGGATGGACTTGTACGCGTACCTGGTTGCTCAGCTGTCGAAGGGCGGCAGAGTCGACTACGTGATCGTGGACGAGGCGCAGTTCCTGGCTCCGGCGCAGATTGATCAGCTGGCTCGCGTCGTGGACGACTTGGAGATGGACGTCTTCGCCTTCGGTATCACCACAGACTTTCGTACGAGGCTGTTCCCCGGCTCGCAGAGGCTGATCGAGTTGGCGGACCGGATCGAGCAGCTCCAAGTCGAAGCTCTCTGCTGGTGCGGAGCCCGTGCCACGCACAATGCGCGGACCATAGAAGGTGAGATGGTCGTCGAGGGAGCTCAGGTCGTAGTCGGTGACGTGAATCGCCCGGCGGGCGAGGTCGGTTACGAGGTTCTCTGCCGCCGTCACCACCGGCGCCGCATGACCGCCGCATCCGCTAACGTGGGCGCACTATCTCCAGATGTTCTGCCGGTGCCATCTGCTTGACGCCAACTCATCGCAGTGGCCATGGAGTTGGGTGATGTGGTGGAGTTCCGCTTCAACGTGTAGTGCCTGATTCCTTGATCGGCCGAAGTGGCTGATCAGGATAGGAAACCTCAGGTCAGGGGCCAGATCTTCGGGTCTGGCCCTTCCTGTTTTCTCCGGCCGATTCAGGGCTTTTCCTGGTCCTGTGCGGACTTGGTGCTGACCCTGGAGAGCGGCCGGGAGAGCGCTCACCTGGAGCTTCGACGGGAGGAGAGAAGGCTGCTCGCGTGGGTGACGCGAGACGAGCGACGAGGGAGAGGTTTCCCGTTCCGGAAACTCGAACCCCTTGTGGCTCAGGCCAGCGGCTGGGAACGACGGACGGAACACCGGAGCACGGGAACGAGGGGGCACCGTATGAGGCTGACGAAGCTGGCCACGACCTGTGAGAACGGGGACTGTCCCACCCTGTACGCGACCGACAGGGGAACCCTGATCGTGCAGGGGGATGTGCCGGCGGGACACGGTCTCGACGTGCCGGAGGGCGAAGCCCTGGTGGAAATCCCGATGGACCTCATCCGGAAGGCAATCCGTGATCAGCGCATCTAACGACCTGGCCGCCCGCTTCTCCAACTTCCAGGAAGAGGCGTTCCGGCTGGGACTCTCGACGACTACAGCAACTCCGGAAACCCGGCCGCCTTTCATGCCTTCCTCGCCGGGGAGCCGAAGCCCGAGGACTACAACGCGGCCTGGCTTGAGACTGTGGGTAAGGCGACGAAGAGCGGAAGGCGCATGGTGCGCGTCCATGTCCTGTCACGCCCGCTCACGCCGTACCTCCGATACGAGCTGAGCTGGGGCTACCTGACGAACATGACCGCGGGCGAGGAGTTCCACATCCTCGACATCACCGACCGTGAGAATCCCTTGGAAGGTGTGCCGGACTTCTGGCTCTTCGACGGCCGGGAGCCGGTCGTCCTCAACTACGACGAGAACGGCGCGTTCACCGGTCCGACCTTCGTCCCCGCCCAGGGGGCGCTCCTGGTTCGCGAGGAATTCGCGTACACCACTTACCGCAGCATGGCTCTGGGGCTGTCGGAGCCGTTCACCGAGTGGTGGGCGAAGTACGGGGAGTGAACCGGACCGAACTCGGCGCGGCACTGCGGGCCCTGCGGCAGGCATCCGGCAAGGAAGTCAAGACCGTGGCCCGCAGTGCCGTCATGTCGACGGCCAAGCTGTCGAAGATCGAGAACGGCCGGGTGGCCGTCGCGACGGCGGACGTAGAACGCATTCTCACGGCCTTGGGCGTATCGCCGGAGAACAAGGCCGAGTACCTCGCCGTAGCCCGCGCACAGGCTACAGAGGCGACCGCATGGCGTCTCTTTCGGCGCATGGGCTACCACAAGAAGCAGGAGCAGATCAGGGCGCTTGAGTCCTCGATGACGCTCCTGCGCCTCTTCCAACCCTCCCTGGTTCCCGGCCTGCTCCAGACGCCGGAGTACATCCGGGCCGTGCTGGAACCGAAGGGGCTCACGGACGAACAGCTCTCGCGTACGGTGTCGGCCCGGATCGAGCGGCAAAGGGTCCTGTACGAAACGGGCAAGACCCTGCGCTTCGTGATCACGGAACCTGTCCTGCGCTGGCGTCTCCTCCTCCCCGCCGCGATGATGGCGGGGCAGCTGGACCGCATTGTGTCCGTGTCCCGCCTCCCCAACGTGGACGTGCGAGTGGTTTCCCTCGACACTCCGCAGCGCGACGTTCCCGGCCACTCCTTCGTCATCCGGGACGACCGAGTGGTGACCGTCGAGACCACCCACGCGGAAATGATCGTGACCGACCCGCGGGAGTTGGCCAATGCGCCGGAGCGGGACGCCGAGTGGGTTGCTGCCATGTTGCGTCGGTTCGGGATCTCCCCCGAGGGCGAGGCCCATGCGGCTCCGGCTTCTACCGTGAACGGGGTAGTGCGAGACGGCAGGGGGCAGGCTCCCAGCGGACACGAGACAGCCCCCGGCGAGGGCGAACCGCCCCAGAATGGTGGGTTGGGTGGTGTGGGACGCCTCTCGGCGGAGGATTAGCCGACCAGGGAGGCGCAGGCCAGGAACGGCCCAGCCGCCTTACTCCATGACTCGCCCCGCGCAAGAGCAGCCGCCCCCTCCGTGCGCAGTGACTCGATCACGGGCGCGAGGAAGTCTGTCCGCCAATGCTGCACGGTCTCCGGCTTCATGCCGCTTGCATCGACCACGGGCAGCGGCGAGGAACCGGGAGAGGCGAAGGGGTGGGGTATGACCCCCGGAGTCGTGTGCCCCGGGCCGCCACGTCTTAGCAGCTCGGATTCTGCCACGGTTCCGGGGTCGAAGAGGGGCTCGCACCCGCCGCACCAAGCCGCCGCATACGTGCAGGTCAGCGGCTGTGTGAGCGGCCTGCGCCGCATCCGCCGACACTGCACAGGATGGTGTCCCGCCGAATGGTGTAGCAGCGATCCCCTCTCATGGCCCGCGGGTACCAAGCCGCTGACCAGCGGGGGCGTCAGACGCTGCCGCGCCCCTACACCGCTCTGCGGGACATGACCGAACGAAGGCGCGTTCGCGGCCCCTCAGTCGATACAGAACTCGTTGCCCTCGATGTCCTGCATCGGAATGCACGAATCATTGCCGTCATACAGCGTTCGCACGTGTACCGCGCCGAGCGGGACCAGTCGTGCGCACTCGGCCTCAAGTGCGGCGAGGCGCTCTTCACCCACGAGTCCGGTGCCGACCCGCACGTCAAGATGCAGCCGGTTCTTGGCGGCCTTCCCTTCGGGGACGCGCTGGAAGTACAGTCGCGGGCCCACGCCTGAGGGATCACTGCAGGCAAACCATGCGTCCTGCTGCTCAGGTGGCAGCGAGCGCTTGAAATCGTCCCAAGTGGCAAACCCCTCCGGTGGCGGCGGTACGACGTACCCCAACACCTCGCACCAGAAACGAGCGAGGCGCTCAGGTTCTGCGCAGTCGAAGGTGACTTGGAACTTCTTGATCGACATCACCGGGCCACCATATTGGCGCGTGCTGCTCAGCGAAACCCCCAACGCCCGCACGGTGGGAGGCGAGATGGTCGTCGAAGGCGCCCAGGTCGTGGTGGGGGACGTCAACCAGCAGGCGGACGAGGTCGGTTACGAGGTGCTGTGCAGGCGCCACTACCAGCGCAGGATGACCAGTGCGACGGCCCGCGCGGGTGTGCTGTCGCCGGACGTCCTTCCGGTGACGTCCGGCTGAGCCGCCGCCGGACCCGCAGAGCCCCCTTCCAGGTCTCGTCTCCGCGTTGTCCCTGGCTCGCTGGACACCACCGTCACCTCGCGGCTTCACCCCGAGGGGACGGGCACCCGGCTGTTTCTGGAACATGCCGGGTTCGACGTCGACTCGCCCCTGGGCAAAGCGGCGTTCCACGGCATGGGCGACCGGTGGCCGGACGTCCTGCTGCGCATCGAACCGGCGCTCGCCGGTGGGGACCGGTAGCGGGCCCGCGCGAACGGAAGGGGCTCGGGCGGCGCGGCGGACGCGGCCGCCCACGGCGTAAGGGATCACCGTTCCTCGGACCGTACGATCGTGAAGGCGGCGCCCTCCGGATCCGCGACCGTCGCCACGCGCCCGCTCGACCCGTCCCGCGGGGGCTGCAGCACATGCCCGCCGAGATCCACCACCCGTGCGGCCGCCTCGTCGGTGTCGGCGACCTCGAAGTACGTCATCCAGTGCGGGCCCCGGTCGCGCGGCAGGGCGCGGCCGACGCCGTGCAGCGAGGCCACCGGGCGGCCGTTCAGGTGCAGGGTCTGGTAGTCGAAGTCGGCCGAGACCACCGCCTCTGCGTCGTAGCCGAAGACCGCCTGGTAGAACTTGGCGACCGTCGAGGTCTCGCGGGTCACCAGCTCGTTCCAGACCGGGGTGCCGGGGACCCGCGCCAGCGCCGTACCGAGATGCGCGGCGGCCTGCCAGATCCCGAAGACCGCACCGCTCGGGTCGGAGGCAATGGCGAGCCGGCCGGCCTCACCGGCGTCCAGCGGTCCCACGGCGACGGTGCCGCCGCAGGAGCGGATGGTCTCCGCCGTGACGTCGGCGTCGTCGGTGGCCAGATAGGTCGTCCAGGCGACCGGCAGGTGCCGTTCCGGCGGCAGCTGCCCGATGCCCGCGACCTCCATCCCGTCGATCAGCGCCCGCACGTACGGGCCCAGTTGCTGGGGGCCGGGACCGAACTCCCAGCCGAACAGCTCGGCGTAGAACTTCTGGGTCGTGGACAGGCCGTGCACGATCAGACTCACCCAGCAAGGTGTTCCGGGTGTGCGCCGAACGGCAGCCTCGGTCATCGTCACTCTCTCCTCGGACCATCGTGGTGGCCGTACGGGGGGAACGGGGCCGACGCGCCGACCGGCGGTGCGGGATGTGTACGCCCCGTGCAGATGCTTGCACCACCCGGCGCGCGATGCGCCCCGGCCGCGCCGCATGTTCCCGGATCTCGACAGAGGGAGTCCGTTTTGATGCGGTACATCCGTTTCGGCGTTGTTACCGGTGTGCAGGCTTCTGCGCGAGGATGGCACCCATGAAGCCCATCATCTCCGCATTCGAATGTGCGAGCGAGTCGGCGGGGCCACGTCCGCCGGTGCTCCTGGACGTGCGTTGGCAGCTCGGTGGACCGCACGGCCGTCCCGACTACGAGGCCGGGCACATCCCCGGTGCGGTCTTTGTCGATCTGGACGCGGAACTCGCCGGTCCGGCAGGCAGCGGCGGCCGTCATCCACTGCCCGACCCCGAGGAATTCGGCGCCGTGATGCGCCGCGCCGGGGTCTCCCGCGACACTCCGGTCGTGGTGTACGACGGCGGTCAGGGCTGGGCCGCGGCACGCGCCTGGTGGCTGCTGCGCTGGACGGGCCACCCGGACGTCCGCGTGCTGGACGGCGGTCTCGCCGCCTGGGACGGTGAGCTCTCCACCGAGTCGCCCACCCCGGCCGAGGGCGACTTCAGGCCCGAACCGGGTGCGCTGCCCCTGCTGGACGCGGAAGGCGCGGCGGCGCTGGCCCGCTCCGGACTGCTGCTCGACGCGCGGGCCGCGGAGCGCTACCGCGGCGACGTGGAGCCGATCGACCGGGTCGGCGGCCACATCCCCGGTGCGGTCTCGGCCCCGACGTCCGAGAACACGGGTGGTGACGGGCGGTTCCTGCCCGCGGAGGCGCTGGCCGCCCGCTTCAAGGAGCTCGGTACGGACGGGGCGCCGGAGGTCGGCGTCTACTGCGGCTCCGGGGTCTCCGGCGCGCACGAGGTGCTGGCCCTGGCCGTCGCGGGAATTCCCGCCGCGCTGTATGCGGGATCCTGGTCCGAGTGGTCCGCCGACGAGTCCCGGCCGGTGGCCACGGGCCCCGACCCCCGGTAGCGGCGCCATCCGGAACTGCGGCGACCGGTTCCGGAGGCAGACCGCACGAGGGCCCGTACGCAGCTGCGTACGGGCCCTCGTCATGCCACGGTCACCCGGGTCAGTCCTGCTTCTTGCGGCGGGTGCCGAAGACGATCTCGTCCCAGCTCGGCACCGCGGCCCGGCGGCCCGGACGGACACCGTCCGCCTCTGCCTGGCGGTCAGTCGTCCCGGTCAACCGGTCGCGGTGACCGGCCACCGCGCGCGGCATCAGCACATCCGCATAAGCGGAACCGGCGCCCGCGGAGGCTGCCGCGGCCGGCGGGTCGTCGGCCTCCGGCTCCTGCGCGGCGGGCTCGGTCGTCGGCGGCTCGGGCCGCTCCGGCACCACCATGTCGCCACGGAAGCTCGGCACGGCCTCCAGCAGGCTGGTCAGCGAGTCACGCTCACTGGCCGAGACTCCGACGATGCGCTCCTCCGGCTCGGGCGGAGGCGGCGGAGCGGGCCGTTCCATCTGACGGTCGAGCGCACGGTCCAGCGGCCGGTCGCGCGGCAGCCGGGCGATCCGGGGCACGAACGGGAAGCTCGGCTCGGGCGCGGCGACATCGTCGGTCTCGCCGATCAGTGAACGCGCCTCGTCGTCCACGGCCTGGACCAGCCGTCGCGGCGGGTCGTACGTCCAGCTCGCCGAGTGCGGCTCGCCCGCGACCCGGTACACCAGCAGAACCTCCCAGGTGCCGTCGTCACGACGCCAGGAGTCCCACTGGACGGTTTCCTTGTCGGCGCCGCGCAGCAGCAGACGCTCCTGCACCGCCTCGCCGAGCTGGGGGCCGGTGTTCTCGCCGGGACGGCGCACGGGAGTCTTCCGGGCCCGCTCGGCCATGAAGGCACGCTCCGCGAGCACGGGGCCCTCGAAGCGGCGGACGCGGTCGACCGGAATTCCGGCGAACTGAGCGACCTCCTCCGCGGAGGCACCGGCTCGTATCCGGGCCTGGATGTCGCGGGGGCGGAGGTGACTCTCCACCTCGATCTCGATCTGGCCGAGCCGCGCGCGGTCGTTGCGCACGGCGGCGCGCAGCCGCTCGTCGATCGGAAGCGTGTACTCCGTGCTGTCCGCAGCCTTGAGCACCAGTCGTGTGCCGTCGTTGGAGACGGCCACGACACGCAGTTCGGGCATGGGGACCTCCCGGGTGGTGCCTGCCGACGTCACGTGCGTCGCTGCTTCCGCTAGTCGAGTGTGGCCTGCCCGGGTGCAGCCTGCCACAACATTGCCGTGTTGCCCGGCGTGTCGGGCGTGAGCCCTGGATCGCCGGTATGACACGGTGACCATTGCGCAACGCTGAGTGACCAAATGTCACCCCGCGTAGCTGGCCCCCGTGTGATGCCGTGGCGCCGCCGGATAGAGTGCCTCCTTCGGCCCCGTCCCGAAGGTCTCGGACCCCACGTGGGAGTCCGGCCCCAGGGCTCGCCACAGTACTCCATTCGGGCCACGTGGGTGGACCGGCGCGCCGCCGAAGTTCTCGGCGGATGCGGGAGTCCAACTACCCAGCTGGACGCGAAATGCCCATGATGCGTGTCCTGCTTCACAGAATCACCTGAAGTGGAACTATTCACTTCGCCCAATTGTCCCTTCCTGTTGCATGGTGGGAGAGATGTCAATCAAGGGCTGGAAATGGTGCAGAAGCCGGAAAGTGACACAGAACCCAGAGAAAGGCGTATCGATCTGAGCCTTCCGCAGGTTGCCGGCAGTGCAGTGGCAGCGGTCGCGGCGGCAGTGGCGGCCTCGCAACTGGGTGTGTACGGAACGATTCTCGGCGCCGGAGTGATGAGCATCGTCGCCACCTGCGGCGGCTCGGTCTTCCAGCACTTCTTCCGTCGCACGGGCGAGCAGATCCGCGAGGTCACGGTCCAGGCGAAGTTCACGGGCCGGGAGACCCGCGGGGCGAGCGGGACGCGTGAGGTGCGGGACGCGTACGGCGCGCCGGATCCGCAGAAGGTACGCGCGGCACGCGAGGTGGCGGAGCGCGAGACGTGGGGTGCTCACCGGCCGCCCGACGGATCCGCGGACGCGACGGCGGTGCTGCGTACGGTCACGGCCGACCCGGACCGTACGCAGCTGCTGAAGCCGCTCGCCGATCACGAGTCCCGGCCGCTGAGGCCCCTCGGCACGGACAGGACCCAGCTGCTCACGTCTCCCGACACGGATGGGACCCGGCTGTTCGAGCCACGTGCCGGGGACGGGGCCCGGCGGCCGGTGCCGCACGGCGCGGCCCCGGACGAGGAGTTCTCCGCGTCGACCATCCACGGCACCCGCATCCGCGGCTGGAAGCGGTCGGCCGTCGGGGCCGCTGCGGTCTTCGCCGTGTCGATGGCCGGGATCACCACGTACGAGCTCGTCTCCGGCAGCGATCTGAGCGGTGGTCACGGAACGACCGTGGGATCCGTCGTACGCGGCGGGGAGCGGGGCTCAGGGCCCGCCGACCCGGCACCGTCCGTCAGCACGGACCCGGGTCAGGGGCGGACGCCAGGTCAGGAGAGCGGCGGGACGCCGGGCGCGGACTCGCAGGGCGGGCAGAGCCCGAGTCCGGGCACCGGCCAGGGCGACCGCCCCACAGCCGAGCCGACGCCCACGCCCACACCGTCGAACTCGGGCGGCGGCCCGACGACTCCGGCTCCCACGCCCACTCCGACGGCACCCGGCGACTCCAGCAGCGTCGCCCCGGACCCCACCGGTGCGGGCATCGCCCCGGGGCAGGAGGAACCGGCCACGACCGGCACGGGCGCCGGCCGGTGACCGGCCGGCGCGGCGGTCAGTCGCCCAGGACCCGGCGCAGATAGTCGTTGGTGAAGAGCCGGTCCGGGTCCAGCCGGTCGCGCACGGCGCTGAACTCGCCGAACCGCGGGTACACCCCGGCCAGGTACTCTGCATCGCGGGTGTTGACCTTGCCCCAGTGCGGGCGGCCGCCGTGCGCGGTCATGATCCGCTCGACCGCGGTGAAGTACGCCTGGTAGGGCGTGCCCTTGTACAGATGGACGGCGATGTACGCGCTCTCCCGGCCCGCGGCCGTGGAGAGCGCGATGTCGTCCGCGGGGGCTGTGCGGACCTCCACCGGGAAGCCGATCCGCAACGGCGAGCGGTCGACCATCGCCCTGACCTCGCGCAGCGCCTCCGTCGCGGCCTCGCGCGGCAGGGCGTATTCCATCTCCACGAAGCGGACCCGGCGCGGGCTGGTGAAGACCTTGTACGGGATGTCGGTGTAGGTACGGGCCGACAGGGCACGGCTGGAGAGCTTGGCGATCGACGGGATGGTGGCGGGGACCGCCCGGCCGAGCGAACAGGCCACCTGGAAGATTCCGTTGGAGAGGAGCTCGTCCTCGATCCAGCCGCTGACCTTTCCGGGCGGTGCGGCGGGGCCCGCGCTGCGGTTGTTGCGCTTGGTGTTGCAGTTGCCGGTGTGCGGGAACCAGTAGAACTCGAAGTGCTCGTTCTCGGCGACCAGTTCGTCGAAGTCGGACGTGACCTTGTCGAAGGTCATCGGCTCCTCGCGGGCCGTCAACAGGAAGACCGGCTCCACGGCGAACGTGATCGCCGTGATGACACCGAGTGCGCCGAGCCCGATCCGGGCGACGGCGAAGATGTCGGCGTTCTCCTTATCGGAGCAGGTCAGCACCGTGCCGTCCGCCGTGACCAGTTCGAGGGCGCGGATCTGGGCGGATATGGACGCCGAGTCGCGGCCGGTGCCGTGGGTGCCGGTCGAGGTGGCCCCGGCGACCGTCTGCTCCATGATGTCGCCCATGTTGGTGAGTGACAGGCCCTCCCGGGCGAGCGCGACGTTGAGCCGCTTCAGCGGGGTGCCGGCCTCGACGGTCACCGTCATCGCTGTGCGGTCGATCTCGCGGATGCCGGTGAGCAGATCGGGGCGGATCAACAGGCCGTCGGTGGCGGCGGTCGCGGTGAAGGAGTGCCCGGTGCCGACCGGCTTCACCTTCAGGCCGTCCTCGGACGCCCGGCGCAGCGCCTCGGCGAGCTCGTCCACGGAGGCGGGGGAGACGGCCCGTGCCGGACGCGCGGTTACATTCCCCGCCCAGTTACGCCACGCGCTCGTCGTCGTCCGTGCGTAGGTGTCGGTCATCTTCCCCGCGCCTTCCCGTAGGAACCGGCTCGGCAAGCCGGCGATACCCCAGGAACGCCACCGCGGCCGCGAGCGCTCCCGCCACGGTGGGCACCGCGTACCCCGCCTTCGCCCCGGACGCGTCGACGACCCAGCCGGCGGCCGAGGAGCCGAGCGCCACGCCGACCGCGAGCCCGGTACTGGTCCAGGTCATGCCCTCGGTCAGCTTGGTGCGCGGTACGTGCTGCTCGACGAGGGCCATGGTGGTGACCATCGTCGGTGCGATGGCGAGACCCGCGACAAAGAGCGCCACGGCCAGGAACAGCAGGCTCCCGGCCAGTTGGAGGGGGATCATACTCACGGCCATGGCGCACACCCCCACCAGCCACCTGGTGGATGCCCTCCCCTTGAGACGGAGCAGTCCGAAGACGGCTCCGGCGAGGCAGGACCCCAGCGCGTACACGGCCAGCACCAGGCTCGCCGCGGCCTTGTGCCCCTGGTCCTCGGCGAAGGCCACCGTCACCACATCGACCGCACCGAAGATCGCGCCGGTCGCCACGAAGGTGCCCACGAGCACCTGGAGACCGGGGGAGCGCAGCGCCGAGCCGTCGGTGTGCTGCTCGCGCGGATGCGGGACCGGCTCGGTGGCGCGCTGGGCGGTCAGCCAGACGACGCCGGCCAGCAGGAACCCGGCGGCCAGCAGTGGACCCGCCTCCGGGAACCAGGCAGTGGACAGACCGATCGAGATGATCGGCCCGAAGATGAAGCACGCCTCGTCGACGATCGACTCCCACGAGTACGCCGTGTGCAACTGCTGCGGCGAGCCCCGGTAGATCTCCGCCCAGCGGGCCCGGATCATCGACCCCACACTGGGCACGCAGCCGGCACCGGCGGCGAACACGAAGAGGGTCCAGTCCGGCAGCCGCTGCTGCGCGCAGATCAGCAGCCCGGCCACCGCCGCCAGCGCGACGAGGGTGACGGGGCGCAGGATGCGGCGCTGCCCGTGCCGGTCGACCAGCCGGGAGACCTGCGGTCCCAGCACCGCCGCCGACATCGCCAGCGTCGCGGAGAGCGCGCCCGCGAGACCGTAACGGCCGGTGATCTGGGAAACCATGGTCACCACACCGATGCCCATCATGGACAGCGGCATCCGGCCGAGGAATCCGGCAGCCGAGAACCCCTTGGTGCCGGGGGCGGCGAAGATCGCGCGGTAGGGACTGGGCAAGGAGGGCTCCGGTACGGCGAGGTCACACGGGGTGTCAGAGATGCGTGTCATGCGTGAAGGCGGCCGATACAGCTTACGGGCGGTGCACGGCGTCCGGCGCCGGGGCGGATACCGGGTCACGGGCACGCCGGTGGATGTCGGTTGGAGCGCCGTCACAGGCGGATGGCAGGATCGTTCCCATGTCCGATCTGCGTGCTCCCGCTCCCTACGACGCCCTGCTGCTGCTCTCCTTCGGCGGCCCCGAGGGCCCGGACGACGTGGTCCCGTTCCTGGCGAACGTGACCCGCGGCCGCGGCATCCCCGAGGAGCGGCTGAAGGAGGTCGGAAAGCACTACTTCCTGTTCGGCGGCGTCAGCCCGATCAACGCCCAGAACAGGGGCCTGCTGGACGCCCTGCGCAAGGACTTCGCGGACCACGGACTCGACCTGCCGGTGTACTGGGGCAACCGCAACTGGGCGCCCTGCCTCACCGACACCCTGCGCGAGATGGTTGCCGGCGGACACCGCCGCATCGCCGTCCTCGCCACCAGCGCCTACGCCTCGTACTCCGGCTGCCGCCAGTACCGTGAGAACCTCGCCGAGTCGCTGGCCGTGCTGGAGGCCGAGGGGCTGCCGGTGCCGCGCGTGGACAAGCTCCGGCACTACTTCAACCATCCGGGCTTCGTCCGGCCCATGGTGGAGGGTGTCCTCACGTCGCTGGCCGAGCTTCCCGAAGAGGACAGGGCCGGGGCGCACCTCGCCTTCACCACACACTCCATCCCCACCTCCGCCGCCGACACCTCCGGCCCCGAGGAGGCGCACGGCGACGGCGGCGCGTATGTCGCCGAGCATCTCGACGTCGCCCGGGTGATCGTCGACGCGGTGCGTGAGGAGACCGGCGTCGCGTATCCCTGGCAGCTCGTCTACCAGTCGCGCAGCGGCGCCCCGCACATCCCCTGGCTGGAGCCCGACATCTGCGACCACCTGGAGGCGCTCCACGGGGCGGGCGTGCCCGCTGTGGTGATGGCCCCCATCGGCTTCGTCTCGGACCACATGGAGGTCCTGTACGACCTCGACACCGAGGCCACCGCGAAGGCCGCCGAGCTCGGTCTGCCGGTGCGGCGGTCCGCGACGGCCGGTGCGGACCCGCGGTTCGCCGCGGCCGTGCGCGAGCTGGTCCTGGAGCGCGCCGCCACCGAGCGGGGACGCACGGTGGAGCGGTGCGCGCTCGGGGCGCTCGGTCCGAGCCACGATCTCTGCCCCGTCGGCTGCTGCCCGGCCCGTGCCCTCAAGCCCGCCGCGGCGGGCGCCGACAGTCCCTACGCCTAGGAGCGTTGTACCTCTGTGACCCCTGTGAGCCCTGTGCCCTCTGTGGCCGACCCCGTCCTGTCCGAACTGCTCGGCCTCGCCCTGGAGGCCGCCCGGCGCGCCGGTGCGCTGCTCCGCGACGGCCGCCCCGCCGATCTCGGGGTGGCCGCGACCAAGTCCAGCCCCATCGACGTCGTCACCGAGATGGACATCGCCGCCGAGAAGCTGATCACCGGCTTCCTCGCCGAGCGCCGCCCCCAGGACGGCTTCCTCGGCGAGGAGGGTGCCAGCTCCGCGGGCAGCAGCGGCATCCGCTGGGTCATCGATCCGCTCGACGGCACGGTGAACTACCTCTACGGGCTGCCGACCTGGGCCGTCTCCATCGCAGCGGAACGGGACGGCGAGCGTGTCGTGGGCGTGGTGGAGGCCCCGATGCGCCGTGAGACGTACCACGCGGTCCTCGGCGGCGGTGCGTACGCAAAGGGCGGCGCGTACGGCGACGGCACCGCGCTGCGCACCCGGCCCGCACCGCCGCTCGACCAGGCGCTGGTCTCGACCGGCTTCAACTACGTCACCGACGTCCGTACGCACCAGGCGGACGTCGCCCGGCAGCTGATCCCGAAACTCCGCGACATCCGGCGCAGCGGCTCCGCCGCCGTCGATCTCTGCGATGTCGCCGCGGGCCGGCTGGACGGCTACTACGAGCGCGGGCTCCACCCCTGGGACCTCGCCGCCGGTGACCTGATCGCCCGGGAGGCCGGCGCCCGCACCGGCGGCCGGCCCGGACTGCCCGCCGACGGCGACCTGACCGTGGCCGCGTCACCGGGCGTCTTCGAGCCCCTGCAGACCCTCCTGGAGGATCTGGGCGCCTGGCACGACTGACGCACCCGGCCGCAAAGCGCCTGGTGCGCGCTGTGGCGGGCGTTCACGGACAGCACAGGGCCCCCCGGCGTCATGGACGACGCCGGGGCCCTGTGCCGACTGCTCAGACGGCCGTGGCGCCGACTTCGACACCGTGCTCGGCGGCGAGGCGGTGCAGGTCGTCCAGCTCTCCCTGCTCGACATCCGCGAGGAAGTCGTCGCCCGTCTCGCGGGCCCTGGTGAGGTCGGACTCGGTGGTCTTGATTCGCTGCAGCAGACCTGCGGTGAAAGCGTCCATGGTGCGCCCCCTCATCGTGGGTCGGTGGCACGGGGGTGTGCCCGGGTTTCCCTCCGCCAGGGGCGGTAGGGCGGGTGATCACGCACTCTCCGGGGACGGAGCGGCCGTGGTGCGCCACATGCATGGCGTGATCGCGGGTGTGAATTCGTCCTCCCCAGGCTCTGGCTCAGAGAAACCTCAACTGGCCCGGAAATCCGGTGAATTCCCCGAAGCCGCAGGTCGCGCCGCGCCGCCTTACCGCCGGTTTATACGCGTTGCAGGCAGGATGGTGCCGCACAGACAGTGCTGCTGAGCCGGTCCGATCACGGTCCGTGGGCTCATTCGAACGTTCTGAAGTTTCTAAGGAAGGACAGCGCCGTGCGTGTACTCGTCGTGGAGGACGAGCAGTTGCTCGCCGATGCGGTGGCCACCGGACTGCGCCGGGAGGCCATGGCGGTCGACGTCGTGTACGACGGTGCGGCGGCCCTGGAGCGCATCGAGGTCAATGACTACGACGTCGTGGTGCTGGACCGGGACCTCCCCCTGGTGCACGGCGACGACGTCTGCCGCCGGATCGTCGAGCTGGGCATGCCGACCCGGGTGCTCATGCTCACGGCCTCCGGGGACGTCAGCGACCGGGTGGAGGGCCTGGAGCTCGGCGCCGACGACTACCTGCCGAAGCCGTTCGCCTTCAGTGAGCTGACCGCGCGGGTGCGGGCCCTGGGGCGCCGCACGACGGTCGCGCTGCCGCCCATCCTGGAGCGCGCCGGCATCAAGCTGGACCCCAACCGCCGCGAGGTCTTCCGCGACGCGCAGGAGATCCAGCTCGCGCCGAAGGAGTTCGCGGTGCTGGAGGTCCTGATGCGCAGCGAGGGCGCGGTCGTCTCCGCGGAGCAACTGCTGGAGAAGGCCTGGGACGAGAACACCGACCCGTTCACCAATGTGGTCCGGGTGACGGTCATGACCCTGCGCCGCAAGCTCGGGGAGCCACCCGTCATCGTCACCGTGCCCGGCTCCGGTTACCGGATCTGAGGCCCGGTGTCCACCATCCCGGCGCCCCCGACAGCGCCCCCGAAACCCACCTGGGACCCCAAACAGCTGGAGCCCCCGTACCCCTGGCTGCGCCCGACCATCCGGATACGGCTCACGCTTCTGTACGGCGGGATGTTCCTGATCGCCGGCATCCTGCTGCTCTCGATCATCTACATGCTGGCCGCACAGGCCCTGCACGTGGGCAGTGAGCTGCCGTTCAAGGTCGTCAGCGGCCAGGTCTCCAGCGATCTGTGCAACCTCTCCGGAGAGGGGTCGTCACCGGCTGCCGTCAACGCGGCCATGAGCGCGTGTGTCAACCATCAGCGCCAGGAGGCGCTCGACACCCTCCTGAACCGTTCACTGCTGGCCCTCGTCGGTCTGAGCGTCATCGCCTTCGCCTTCGGCTACGCCATGGCGGGCCGGGTGCTCTCCCCACTGGGCCGCATCACCCGCACCGCCCGCCGGGTGGCCGGGACGGACCTGTCCCGGCGGATCGAGCTGGATGGTCCCGACGACGAGCTCAAGGAGCTCGCCGACACCTTCGACGACATGCTCGACCGGCTGGAGCGGGCCTTCACCGCGCAGCAGCGGTTCGTCGGGAACGCCTCGCACGAGCTGCGTACCCCGCTCGCGATCAACCGCACCCTGCTGGAGGTCCACCTCTCCGACCCGCAGGCTCCGCCGGAGCTCCAGCAGCTCGGCAAGACCCTGCTGGCCACCAACGAGCGCAGCGAGCAGCTGGTCGAGGGGCTGCTGCTGCTCGCTCGCAGCGACAACCAGATCATCGAGCGCAAGCCGGTCGACCTCGCGGAGGTCGCCACGCGCGCGCTCGACCAGACCCGGGCCGAGGCCGAGCAGAAGGGCGTGGAGATCCGTGAGGAGATCGTGCCCGCCGTCGTCCAGGGCAACGGTGTCCTGCTGGAGCGGATCGCGCTGAACCTCGTACAGAACGCCGTGCGCTACAACATCCGGGAGGAGGGCTGGGTGGAAGTCACCACCGAGCTGCAGCCCGGCCAGGCGTTGCTGGTGGTCTCGAACACCGGCCCCGTGGTGCCGGCGTACGAGATCGACAACCTCTTCGAGCCCTTCAGACGGCTCCGTACGGAGCGAACGGGCAGCGACAAGGGGGTCGGGCTCGGCCTGTCGATCGCGCGGTCCGTGGCGCGTGCTCACGGCGGCCGTATCATCGCGGAACCCCGTGAGGGTGGTGGCCTCGTGATGCGCGTGACCCTGCCGGTCTGAGAGGCTGAGTCGAGCGATACACACAGGGATTACTTCGTTCGCTTTGAGCGGAATTTTCGGGACCCGTGCCCGTGGGATCCGTGTGTGATCGATCACAGGAGCGAATTTCGGGCGTTCCACGCTCCGTGACCAGGCCTCCTACCCAAAATCCGGCAAAAGTCGGGGTTTTCGAGGGCCGATATCACGGGAAGTACACGGGGTGGCGCCCGTGAAGCGCAGCACTCGGACCGTGTACGGTCCCCTTCGCCACCCAAGCCGACCACTTCAGAGAGGTCCGCTCGGGTGTCGATTGAGTAACAGACCTTGATGTGAGGCAAAATCTCCGCCTCGGGTCGGGCACAAGTCCGGCCTCTCACGCGTTACGAGCGCTGAGACACCGCAGACACCCAGAGGGGGAGAGCGACACATGGCAACGGATTACGACACCCCACGCAAGACCGATGACGACGTCGACCAGGACAGCCTTGAGGAACTCAAGGCCCGTCGGAGCGACAAGACGGCGTCCGCCGTCGACGTCGACGAGTTCGACGCGGCAGAAGGACTGGAGCTCCCCGGAGCAGACCTGTCCAATGAGGAACTCGCCGTCAGGGTCCTGCCCAAGCAGGCCGACGAGTTCACGTGCATGAGCTGCTTCCTCGTGCACCACCGCAGCCAGCTGGCCCGCGAGAAGAACGGCCAGCCGATCTGCCGCGACTGCGACTAGGTCCGGTCGGACGTGGCAGGCGACACACCGTTCCGGAAGCGGCGCTTGCGACGCAAGAAGCCGTCGGAGGCGGATCAGGGCGGTACAGGCCCGGCAGAAGGCGTAGCAGCCCTTGCCGAGCGGTCCGCCCTGCCACCCTCCGCGGGCGTATCTGACGACGAGCGAGGCCGTTCGGCCTCGCTCGAAGCAGTGGAAGCCGCCATTGCTGCGGAGACAGGACGAGCAGTACCAGCAGCCGGCACGGCCGATGGGGCCGAGCAGACCGGCAGGACGGAGCCCGTGACCGGGGCAGGCCGTCTGCAATCAGTCAAACGGGGCGTACGCAAGGGCGGGGAGAGCGCCAGGACAGCGATCGGTCATATCGCCGACCGGATCATCGAGACCGCTCCCCGCGTCCCTGTACGCGACCTCGCCACCCTGCGCAGGCAGTTCCCGGGCCTCGGCCCCGAGGAGCTCGTCGACAAGCTCGTCGCAGGCGCGAGCAAGGGCACTGCCACCGTCGGCGCCGGTATCGGCGCGGCGGCCATGCTGCCCGTACCGCCCGCCATGCTCGCCGAGCTGGCCGCGGAGATCACCGGCGTGGCCGCGATCGAGATGAAGCTCGTGGCCGAACTGCACGAGGTCTACGGCCTGCGCCCGCCGGGCGGCCTCACCCGGCGCAGCACCGCGTACCTCACGTCGTGGACGGAGGAGCGCGGCATCGATGTCACCCATCCGGCGACGATCGATGCGGCGCTCGGCGGCCGGATGAAGCGGGAGCTGCGCCAGCAGATCGTGAAGCGGATGATGCGCGATCTGCCGAACCTGATCCCGTTCATGGCCGGCGCCGCCATCGGCGCGATGATGAACCGGCGCGACACGAAGAAGCTTGCCGAACGGGTCAGGAAAGACCTGCGCAAGGCCCAGATCCCCTGGGACCGGCTCGCGGAGCTGCCGCCCCTGGAGCGGCCGCGGAATCGGCACAAGGACCTCCCGAAGGAGATCGAGGGCTGAGAGCCTGTCGGGTGACCTCTGATCGGGCGGCCACGCCCTGGCACGCACGCTTCCCGCGTTGCCGAAATGCCCTAGTAGCTCCTTCCCCAAGCTCTCAGCTTCGTTCGAGCAGGGGAGACCCCATCCGAGGGCCTTCCGGCGCCTTGGAATCGCACGCACCAGACCGCGTCCGCTATCCGATCGAAGGTCACCCGACAGGCCCTGGGGGCCGCCCCGGGGGCCCCCAGAGGCGCGAAACGGCTATGCGGCCCGTACCGCCGTGAGCGCCGCCACCAGGGCCTGCGGCTCGCGAGTCGACAGATAGATGTACGGAGTCGGGTCCTCCGGGTCGGTGACCTCCACCCGCACCGCCGTCTGGATGTAGCTGCGCTGCAGCATGAAGGCACGGGTGTCCGCCTTGTACGTGCGCCACGCGCGCGCCTCCTCGCCCTCCAGTGCCTCCGCCTCGCCGAGTGCCGTCACCGGGATCCGGGCGTCACCCGCGACTAGGGCGCCCGCCACCACCCGGATCCGGGCGGAGCCGTACGAGCTGACCGCGAGCGAGGCCAGCGCGGTGCCGCCGACCAGGCCGGCCAGCAGCGGCAGGGTGCCCAGCGGCAGCAGCATCAGGGCGCAGGCGACCCCCATCAGGAAGGCAAGGAGCCACCACGAACGGGGTGCGGTCAGGCGTTCGTCGAAAGGCAGGGTGGAAGGCTGCATGAACCCAAGCTTGGCACGGCGCGACCTGCGGCTACCCGCGCGGGTAAGGTCTGCGCCTGTGAGTGGAACATCTGCGGCTCTTCAGCCACCGGCCGACGCGGTGAAACCGGTCCGGCATCCCGACGCCCCGGTCCCCGGCGAGCTCCTCGGCGCGCACTACGAACACTGTTTCGGCTGCGGTGAAGGGCAGCCGCACGGGCTGCACCTCCAGGCGCGGGCCGGCGAGGGTGTCAGCGTCACCGCCGATTTCACGGTGAAGGCCGCCCACCAGGGCGCCCCGGGCCTGGCGCACGGCGGCATCCTGGCCACGGCGCTGGACGAGACGCTGGGCTCGCTGAACTGGCTGCTGCGGGTGATCGCGGTGACCGGGCGGCTGGAGACCGACTTTGTGCGCCCCGTGCCGGTCGACACCGTGCTGCACCTGGACGCCGAGGTCACCGCCGTGCACGGCCGGAAGATCTACTCCCGGGCGACCGGCCGGATCGGCGGCCCGGACGGGCCCGTCGCGGTCCGCGCCGAGGCCCTCTTCATCGAGGTCAAGGTCGACCACTTCATCGAGAACGGCCGCCCCGCCGAGATCCAGGCGGCGATGGCCGACCCGGACCAGGTCAGGCGCGCCCGTGCCTTCGAGGTGAACCCCTGATGCGCCGTCCCGTCGACGTACTGCTCCGCCGGGTCGATCCGGAAGTGCCGATTCCGGCGTACGGGCACCCGGGCGACGCCGGGGTCGATCTGGTGACCACCGAGGCCGCCGAACTCGCCCCGGGCGAACGCGCGATGCTGCCCACCGGTGTGTCGATCGCGCTGCCCGACGGGTACGCCGCGTTCGTGCATCCGCGGTCCGGCCTCGCGGCCCGCTGCGGAGTCGCCCTTGTCAATGCCCCGGGGACGGTTGATGCCGGGTACCGTGGAGAGATCAAGGTCATCGTCATCAATCTCGACCCGCGCGAGACCGTGCGGTTCGAGAGGTTCGACCGGATTGCCCAACTGGTCGTCCAGCAGGTCGAGAAGGTGCGCTTCCACGAGGTGTCGGAACTGCCCGGCTCGGCGCGGGGCGAGGGCGGCTTCGGTTCCACCGGAGGGCATGCCACGGGTGATGTTGACGGCGTCAGGGGCGGGATCACCCAGGGCGGGAACAGCTACGCTTCGGTCGTACCCGACCGGGAAGGACAGTGACGTGTTCGGACGTCGCAAGAAGAGTGGTTCCGCCGAGGACGTGGCGGACGAAGCGCGCGAGGCCGAGCAGGTCGTCGACGAGCTCGACGACACCGACGCCGCCGAGAGCGGAGCGCGCCGGGCGAACCTCCCGCCGGCGCCGCGGCCGGACGGGCCGTGGGACATCGACGAGGTCTCCCAGCCCGGCGAGGGCCGGGTCGACCTGGGCGGCATCTTCGTGCCCGGGGTCGACGGAATGGAGCTGCGCGTCGAGGTCGCCGGTGACGCGATCGTCGCCGCCACCGTCGTGCTGCGTGACAGCGCGATCCAGCTGCAGGCCTTCGCCGCCCCCAAGAAGGAGGGCATCTGGGGCGAGGTCCGCGAGGAGATCGCCGCCGGCATCACCCAGCAGGGCGGGATCATCGACGAGGTCGAGGGCCCGCTGGGCTGGGAGCTGCGGGCACAGGTCCCCGTGCAGCTTCCGGACGGGACGAACGGCGTGCAGCTGGTGCGCTTCGTCGGCGTCGACGGGCCGCGCTGGTTCCTGCGCGGAGTGATCTCCGGCCAGGGCGCCGTGCAGCCGCAGGCTGCCGGGCTGCTGGAGACGATCTTCCGGGACACCGTGGTCGTCCGTGGCGAGGGCCCGATGGCCCCGCGCGACCCGATCGTCCTCAAGCTCCCCGACGACGCCCAGATGGTGCCCGAGGGTGTGCAGCAGGAGGACCAGGAGAGCTCGAAGTTCTCCGGTGGCATGGGCCAGCTCCAGCGCGGGCCCGAGATCACCGAGGTGCGCTGAACCGCCTCCCGGGGCGTGTGACAGCTTCGGCCGGTGGGCCGTACCTCCCTTCGAGGGAGGTGCGGCCCACCGGCTTTTGCATGCCTGCAGAGCGCGTGTGCGGAGCGTGCGACGGAGCACGCTCACCGGCGTGTGTATGGGGCGCGTATGGGGCGCGTATGGGGCGCGTATGGGCGCCGTCAAGGGCGCGCCATTCCCCGTAAGGAAGCCATCAACGCAGGCCGCGGGGGCTTCGGACGGGGGTTTGCTCAGGAGGTCCGAGAATCCGAACCTCATCTAGGAGCACACGGTGGCCGATCTGGCCTTCGTCGTCACCACGATCGCGGTCTTCGCGCTGGTGGCTCTTGTCGCCAGGGGGGTGGCGAAGCTGTGACTGCCGAGAACATCGTCGGTCTGATAGTGGCCGTCGCCCTGCTGGGCTATCTCGTCCTCGCCCTTCTGTACCCGGAGAGGTTCTGAGCCCGATATGAGCCCCGTCCTCGCTGGTGTGCTCCAGCTGCTCGCGCTCGTCGTGGCGCTGGGTCTGGCGTACCGTCCGCTCGGCGACCACATGGCCGGCGTCTACTCCTCGAAGAAGCACCTCCGGGTCGAGAAGTGGATCTACAAGGCCATCGGCGCCAACCCCGACACGGAGATGCGCTGGCCCGCCTATCTCCGTGGCGTCCTCGCGTTCTCCGCGGTGAGCGTCCTCTTCCTCTACCTGCTGCAGCGGCTCCAGGGCAGCCTGCCCGGCTCGCTCGGCTTCTCCTCGATCGACCCCGATCAGGCGTTCAACACGGCGGCCTCCTTCGTTGCGAACACCAACTGGCAGTCGTACTACGGCGAGCAGGCCATGGGCCATGTCGTCCAGACCGGCGGCCTCGCGGTGCAGAACTTCGTCTCGGCCTCCGTCGGCATCGCCGTCGCGGTGGCGCTCGTACGGGGCTTCGCCCGCTCCCGCACCGGTGAGCTCGGCAACTTCTGGTCCGACCTGGTGCGCGGCACGATACGGATCCTGCTGCCGATCGCCGTGATCGCCGCGCTCGTGCTCGTGGCGTGCGGCGCCATCCAGAACTTCTCCGGCATCCACGGGGTCGGCCAGTTCATGGGCGGCTCGCAGCAGTGGAACGGCGGTGCGGTCGCCTCGCAGGAGGCCATCAAGGAGCTGGGCACCAACGGCGGCGGTTACTTCAACGCCAATGCGGCGCACCCCTTCGAGAACCCCAACGGGCTCTCCAACCTCCTTGAGATCTTCCTGATCCTGGTCGTCCCGTTCTCGCTGACCCGCACCTTCGGGCGGATGGTCGGCTCGCTGAAGCAGGGCTACGCGATCCTCGCGGCGATGGGCATCATCTGGCTCGGCTTCACCGCGCTGATGATGTGGACCGAGTTTGCCCACCACGGACCCGCGTTCGACATCGCGGGCGGGGCGATGGAGGGCAAGGAGACCCGCTTCGGGGTCGGCGGATCGTCGATCTTCGCCGTGGCCACCACGCTCACCTCGACCGGAGCGGTGAACTCCTTCCACTCCTCGTTCACCGGCTTCGGCGGCGGCATCACCCTGCTGGGCATGCAGCTCGGCGAGATCGCCCCCGGTGGTACCGGCTCCGGCCTCTACGGCATGCTGATCATGGCGATCATCGCGGTGTTCATCGCGGGTCTGATGGTCGGCCGCACGCCCGAGTACCTCGGCAAGAAGATCGGCACCCGCGAGATCAAGCTCGCGGCCTGCTACATCCTTATCACCCCGTCACTGGTGCTCTGCTTCACCGCGGCGGCGATGGCCCTGCCCACCCCGGTCCACTCGATGACCAACTCCGGTGCGCACGGCTTCTCCGAGATCCTGTACGCCTACACCTCCGGCGCCAACAACAACGGTTCGGCATTCGCCGGGCTGGGCGCGGACACCCAGTGGTTCAACACCACGATCGGGCTCGCGATGCTGCTGGGCCGGTTCCTGCCCATGGTCTTCGTCCTGGCCCTGGCCGGCTCGCTCGCCGAGCAGCGGCCCGTACCGGCGACCGCCGGCACGCTCGGCACCCACAAGCCGCTCTTCAGCGGACTGCTGGTAGGCACGATCATGATCGTCGCCGGTCTGACCTACTTCCCGGCCCTGGCACTGGGGCCGCTGGCCGAGGGGCTGGCGTCATGACCACCACACGTACGCAGCACGACGAATCGATGCATGAGGACGCGATGTCCACTGTCACCAAGGACCTGGCACCGCACCAGGACGCACCCACCGGTCACCGGACCGAGGGACGCGTCGGAGCGGGGCTGTTCGACCCCAAGCAGCTGCTCAAGTCCTTCCCCGACGCGGTCCGCAAGCTCGATCCGCGGGTGATGGTCAAGTCTCCGGTGATGTTCGTGGTCCTGGCCGGTTCGGTGCTCACCACCGTCCTCGCCGCCCTGGACCCGACCGACTGGTTCGGCTGGGCGATCGCCGCGTGGCTCTGGCTCACCACGATCTTCGCCAACCTGGCGGAGGCGGTCGCCGAGGGCCGCGGCAAGGCGCAGGCCGACACGCTGCGCAAGGCCAAGACCGACACGGTCGCGCGCCGGCTCGTCGGGAAGAACGAGGAGCGCGTACCCGGCACCGATCTGCGCATCGGTGACCTGGTGGTCTGCGAGGCCGGTGACATCGTCCCCGGCGACGGTGACGTCGTCGAGGGCGTCGCCAGCGTCGACGAGTCCGCCATCACGGGGGAGTCGGCACCGGTCATCCGGGAGTCGGGCGGCGACCGCTCGGCCGTCACCGGCGGTACAAAGGTGCTCTCCGACCGCATCGTCATCAAGATCACCACCAAGCCCGGTGAGACCTTCATCGACCGGATGATCAACCTGGTCGAGGGCGCCGCCCGGCAGAAGACGCCCAACGAGATCGCGCTGAACATCCTGCTCGCGTCCCTCACCATCGTCTTCCTGCTGGCCGTCGTCACCCTGCAGCCGTTCGCCATCTACGCCGGACAGCGGCAGTCGATGATCGTGCTGACCGCCCTGCTGGTCTGCCTCATCCCGACCACCATCGGCGCGCTGCTCTCCGCGATCGGCATCGCCGGCATGGACCGCCTCGTCCAGCGCAATGTCCTCGCCATGTCCGGACGCGCCGTCGAGGCCGCCGGCGACGTGTCGACCCTGCTGCTCGACAAGACCGGCACCATCACCCTCGGCAACCGGCAGGCCGCCGAGTTCGTCCCGGTCAAGGGCGTGACGGAGGCCGAACTGGCGGACGCCGCCCAGCTCTCCTCGCTGGCCGACGAGACGCCCGAGGGCCGCTCCGTCGTCGTCCTGGCGAAGGAGACGTACGGGCTGCGCGAGCGCCACCAGGGTCAGCTCGTCGGGGCCGAGTGGGTCGGCTTCACCGCACAGACCCGGATGTCCGGTGTGGACGTCGAAGGGCGCAGGATCCGCAAGGGTGCGACCGGCTCGGTCGTCGCCTGGGTCGAGGAGCGGGGCGGCACCGTCTCGCCGGACGCCCGCACGCTCACCGACCGGATCTCCCAGGCGGGCGGCACACCGCTGCTGGTCGCCGTCGACGACGAGCCGGGTTCCCGGATCCTCGGGGTCATCCACCTCAAGGACGTCGTCAAGGAAGGGATGCGGGAGCGGTTCGACGAGCTCCGCCGGATGGGCATCCGTACGGTGATGATCACCGGCGACAACCCGCTGACCGCGAAGGCGATCGCCGAGGAGGCAGGGGTCGACGACTTCCTCGCCGAGGCCACGCCCGAGGACAAGATGGCCCTCATCAAGCGTGAGCAGGCCGGCGGCAAGCTCGTCGCGATGACCGGCGACGGCACGAACGACGCGCCGGCGCTCGCCCAGGCCGATGTCGGCGTGGCCATGAACACCGGTACCTCGGCCGCCAAGGAGGCCGGGAACATGGTGGACCTGGACTCCAACCCGACGAAACTCATCGAGATCGTCGAGATCGGCAAGCAGTTGCTGATCACCCGCGGTGCGCTGACCACCTTCTCGATCGCCAACGACGTCGCGAAGTACTTCGCGATCATCCCGGCGATGTTCGCCGCGGTCTACCCGGGCCTGGACAAGCTGAACATCATGCAGCTGTCCTCGCCGGAGTCCGCGATCCTGTCCGCCGTCGTCTTCAACGCGCTGATCATCATCGCGCTGGTGCCGCTCGCCCTGAAGGGCGTGCGCTACCGGCCGAGCAGCGCCGACTCGATGCTCCGGCGGAACCTCGGGATCTACGGGCTCGGCGGCCTGATCGCCCCGTTCATCGGCATCAAGATCATCGACCTGATCCTCTCCCTCATTCCCGGGCTGCGTTAACCAGAAAGCGTGCTGATCGCGCCATGACCTCCATGAACAACTCCGCGGGAAACACCGTTCGGCTACTCTGGGCCGGGCTGCGCGCCCTGCTCGTCCTCACAATCGTCTGCGGCGTGATCTACCCGCTCGCCGTCACCGGCGTCGCCCAGGGCCTCTTCCCGGGCAGGGCGAACGGCTCCGAGATCACGGCGAACGGCAAGGTCGTCGGCTCCGAACTGATCGGCCAGCGCTACGACCTGCCGCTGAAGAAGGGCCAGGAGACCGCGGCCCCGGACCTCAAGTGGTTCCAGCCGCGCCCGTCCAACGGCCTCGGCACCAACAGCGTCAACACCCAGTACAAGCTGATCCTGTCCGGCGCGACCAACCGGTCCGGCGACAACAAGGATCTGATCGACTGGGTCACGGACGCCAAGGCCGCCGTCGTCAAGGACAACTCCGTACCCGGGCACCCGGTCAAGCCCTGGGACGTGCCGGCCGACGCCGTCACCTCCTCCGGGTCCGGTCTCGACCCGGACATCTCCCCGGCGTACGCACAGCTCCAGGTGCGCCGCGTCGCCGAGCGGAACCACCTCGGCGTCGACCAGGTCGAGAAGCTCGTGAAGCAGCACACCGACGGCCGGATCCTCGGCTTCGTGGGCGAGCCGCGGGTCAACGTCCTTCAGCTCAACATCGCGCTCAAGGAGCTGGTGAACGGGGGCTGATCCCTTCGTCGGCGGATGTGCCGGGTCGCCGTGGTCGTGCTGTAAGGACCACTGCGGCCCGGCGCCGTACCTGCCCCGGGGCCTAAGAGCCTGTCGGGTGACCTTCGATCGGAAAGCGGACGCGGTCTGGTGCGTGCGATTCCAAGGCGCCGGAAGGCCTTAGTGGCTCCTTCCCCAAGCTCTCAGCTTCGTTCGAGCAGGGGAGACCCCATCCGAGGACCTTCCGGCGCCTTGTGATCGCACGCACCAGACGCCGCGAGCTGATCGGACTCCCATTTTGTGAGCTCCTCTAAGCCATTGCCCAGCCGTGTGCCTCAGCACATACTGGCGGCCGACGAGGACCGGCCACGCATGGGGGAACGCATGACCGACAGCACCGGCGGAATGAGCACCGGCGGGCAGGGTGGCACGGCCGTCGCCGAGGACCCGGCCCGCGGGCCGATGGTCCGCGTCGAGGACCTGCACCGCTCGTACGGAACCGGCGCGGGAGCCGTCCACGCGCTGCGCGGGGTCTCCTTCGACGTGCCGCGTGGCGAGCTCGTCGCACTCAAGGGGCGCTCGGGCTCCGGCAAGACAACCCTGCTGAACCTGGTCGGCGGCCTCGACAGCCCCGACCGCGGCCGGATCACCGTCGACGGCACGGACCTCTCCGAGCTCGGCGAGAACGGGCTGCTGGAGCTGCGCCGGGACCGGATCGGCTTCATCTTCCAGTCGTTCGGTCTGATCCCGATCCTGACCGCCGCGGAGAACGTCGGCGTACCGATGCGGCTGCGCAAGGCGGATCCGCGTGAGCGGGAGGACCGGGTGGCCCTGCTGCTCTCCCTGGTCGGGCTCGGCGACCACGGTGCGCAGCGGCCCGGCGAACTCTCGGGCGGCCAGCAGCAGCGCGTCGCCATCGCCCGCGCGCTCGCCAACCGGCCCGCACTGCTGATCGCGGACGAACCGACGGGCCAGCTCGACGCGGAGACGGGACTCACCGTGATGGAGCTGTTGCGCACGGTGGTACGGAGCGAGGGGGTGACCGCGCTGGTGGCGACGCACGATGCGCAGCTGCTGGGACTGGCGGACCGGGTGCTGGAGCTGAGCGACGGGCACATCGCCGAGTACGCGTAGGGGCGGGGGAGACGGGTGCCCGGGTTCGCCCCGGGCACCTTTTGTTGCTCATTTTCGGAATATGTGCAATCTGCCCGGTTCGGTGCATCAGAATTCTGTCAATTCGGTCTTCTGTCCGACTCTCTGTCCCATTTGCCGTAAATTCTCGGGGTAACTTCGAGTTCGGCTGCCGCATCGGCCGCAGCCGTTCTGAAAGACAATGGGGCCATGGCACGCGGCAAGCTTCGGATCTACCTGGGTGCGGCACCGGGCGTAGGCAAGACGTACGCGATGCTCTCCGAGGCCCATCGCAGGGTGGAGAGGGGCACCGACTGCGTCGTGGCGTTCGTGGAACACCACGACCGGCCGCGCACCGAGGTCATGCTGCACGGCCTGGAACAGATCCGGCGCCGCGAGATCGAGTACCGGTCCGCCGACTTCACCGAGATGGACGTCGACGCGGTCCTGGAACGTGCCCCGGCCGTCGCCCTGGTGGACGAGCTGGCCCACACCAATGTGCCGGGCTCCCGCAACGCCAAGCGCTGGCAGGATGTCGAGGAACTCCTCCAGGCCGGTATCGACGTCATCTCCACCGTCAACATCCAGCACCTGGAGTCGCTCGGCGACGTCGTCGAGTCGATAACGGGGGTACGGCAGCGCGAGACCGTCCCCGACGAGGTCGTCCGGCGCGCCGACCAGCTCGAACTGGTCGACATGTCGCCCCAGGCGCTGCGCCGCCGGATGGCCCACGGCAACATCTACAAGCCGGACCGGATCGACGCGTCCCTGTCCAACTACTTCCGCCCGGGCAACCTCACCGCCCTGCGCGAGCTCGCCCTCCTCTGGGTCGCCGACCGGGTCGACGAGTACCTCCAGGCATACCGCGGCGAACACAACATCCGCTCCACCTGGCAGGCCCGCGAACGCATCGTCGTCGGACTCACCGGCGGCCCCGAGGGCCGTACGCTCATCCGCCGCGCAGCCCGTATGGCCGCCAAGGGCTCCGGCAGCGAGATCCTCGCCGTCTACATCGCCCGCAGTGACGGACTGACCTCCGCGTCGCCCAAGGAACTCACCGTCCAGCGCACCCTCGTCGAGGACCTCGGCGGTACGTTCCACCACGTCATCGGCGACGACATACCCTCGGCGCTCCTCGAATTCGCCCGTGGCGTCAACGCCACCCAGATCGTGCTCGGCTCCAGCCGCCGCAAGGCCTGGCAGTACATCTACGGACCCGGCGTCGGAGCCACCGTCGCCCGCGAGTCCGGCCCCGACCTCGATGTCCACATCGTCACGCACGAAGAGGTCGCCAAGGGCCGCGGACTGCCGATCGCCCGCGGCGCCCGGCTGGGCCGGGCCCGGATCGTCTGGGGCTGGCTGGTCGGGGTCGGCGGCCCGGCCCTCCTCACGGTGCTGCTCACCGGCCTGCACGACGGCCCGGGGCTCGCCAACGACGTCCTGCTCTTCCTCTTCATGACCGTCGCCGCAGCCCTGATCGGCGGGCTGCTGCCCGCCCTCGCCTCGGCGGCCGTCGGCTCCCTGCTGCTGAACTACTGGTTCACCCCACCGACTCACACCCTGACGGTTCAGGATCCGAGGAACTTCGTCGCCATCGTGATCTTCTTCGCGGTCGCGGTGGCGGTGGCCTCCGTCGTCGATCTGGCGGCCCGCCGTACCCATCAGGCGGCCCGGCTGCGCGCCGAGTCCGAGATCCTCTCGTTCCTCGCGGGCAGCGTCCTGCGCGGCGAGACGACGCTGGACGCCCTGCTGGAGCGGGTCCGCGAGACCTTCGCGATGGAGTCCGTGGCGCTGCTGGAGCGGCAGAGCGACGTCGACCCGTGGACCTGTGCAGGCAGCGTCGGCCCCGGGCCGGTCGCCCGCCCCGAGGACGCCGATGTGGACATGCCCGTCGGCGACCACATGGCGCTCGCGCTGTCCGGCCGGGTGCTGCCCGCCGAGGACCGTCGCGTGCTCGGCGCGTTCGCCGCACAGGCCGCCGTCGTACTCGACCGGCAGCGCCTGGTCGGGGAGGCGGAGGAGGCCCGCCGGCTCGCCGAGGGCAACCGGATACGGACCGCGCTGCTGGCCGCCGTCAGCCATGACCTGCGGACCCCGCTGGCCGCCATCAAAGCCGCCGTCAGCTCACTGCGCTCCGACGACGTCGCCTGGTCCGACGAGGACCAGGCGGAGCTCCTGGAAGGCATCGAGGCCGGCGCCGACCGCCTCGACCACCTGGTCGGCAACCTCCTCGACATGTCCCGGCTGCAGACCGGCACCGTCACCCCGCTGATCCGCGAGATCGACCTCGACGAGGTGGTCCCGATGGCACTCGGAGGCGTACCGGAGGACAGCGTCGACCTGGACATCCCGGAGTCGCTGCCGATGGTCGCCGTCGACCCGGGGCTGCTGGAGCGGGCCGTCGCCAACATCGTCGAGAACGCCGTCAAGTACAGCCCCGACGGGGAACGCGTCACGGTGGCCGCCAGCGCGCTGGGCCCCCGGGTCGAGCTACGGGTGGCCGACCGCGGGCCCGGCGTCCCCGACGAGGGCAAGGAGCGGATCTTCGAGCCGTTCCAGCGTTACGGCGACGCCCCGCGCGGCGCCGGGGTCGGCCTCGGACTCGCCGTCGCCCGCGGCTTCGTGGAGTCCATGGGTGGCACCCTCGGAGCCGAGGACACCCCCGGCGGTGGCATGACCATGGTCCTGACGCTCAAAGCGGTGTCGGGGTACGTTCCGGTCGGCCCCGACCTGTCGGCGCAGGTCGCCTCATGAATCTTCGTAACGCCTCAGTCAGCAGTTCCGTACAGCAGAAAGGCAGGTCCGCGATGACCCGGGTGCTTGTGGTCGACGACGAGCCGCAGATCGTACGCGCCCTCGTGATCAACCTGAAGGCGCGCAAGTACGAGGTGGACGCCGCGCCCGACGGCGCGACCGCCCTGCAGCTCGCCGCCGCGCGCCACCCCGATGTCGTCGTCCTCGACCTCGGGCTGCCGGACATGGACGGCGTCGAGGTGATCAAGGGGCTGCGCGGCTGGACCCGGGTGCCGATCCTGGTGCTCTCCGCCCGCCACACCTCCGACGAGAAGGTCGAGGCGCTGGACGCCGGGGCCGACGACTACGTCACCAAGCCGTTCGGCATGGACGAGCTGCTGGCCCGGCTGCGTGCCTCGGTACGGCGGGCCGAGCCGGTCGGCCAGGACGGCGCCGACGACGTCGTGATGGTCGAGACCGAGGGGTTCACCGTGGATCTGGCGGCGAAGAAGGTCCACCGCGAGGGACGCGACGTGCGGCTCACCCCGACCGAGTGGCATCTGCTGGAGGTCCTGGTCCGCAACAGCGGCCGGCTGGTCAGCCAGAAGCGGCTGCTGCAGGAGGTGTGGGGGCCCTCCTACGGTACCGAGACCAACTATCTGCGGGTCTACATGGCACAGCTCCGGCGCAAGCTCGAGGCGGATCCCTCGCACCCCCGGCACTTCGTCACCGAGCCGGGCATGGGCTACCGCTTCGAACGCGGCTGACGCCCGAGCGCACCGGATCGACGGCGGCCGGCGCGCCGCGCGTACCGGACGGGCGTCAAGACCGAGCCTTACGACCTCACCCACGATTGGCAGCGGCGTCGCAGCGCCTGGGACCTCCGCCTCCCGCGTTGTCGTCAGTCGCGATGTTCCCCAAGCTCTCGGCTCCGCTCGAGCAGGGGAGGCCCCATTCGCCATCGCTCCCTCCTCCGCCTTGGATTCGAAGGCCCCAGACACCGCTCCTTCTCCCACTGCCAATCGTGGGTGAGGTCGTTACCGGGGACCCCGTTCGAGTGAGAGAACGGACATCCGCCCGGACCGCCTTGGCCCGGTACCCTTCGGGTATGAGCGCTGTTCCACGTCCCGAGAAGGCGGAGAGGCCGTCAGGCCGCTTTCGCCGGATGCTCGACCGGCTGTCCAGCTCCCAGCAGGACCTGGAGTCGGAGGAGCTGCAGGAGGACTCGCAGGCATCGGGTTGCACGCGGATCTCCGACTGCACCGACCGCCAGATCGTCAAGGTGACTGGTACGTTGCGGACCGTCACCCTGCGGCCGCGCGCCGGAGTGCCCGCCCTGGAGGCGGAGCTCTTCGACGGCACCGCACCGCTCGACGTGGTCTGGCTGGGCCGGCGCTCCATCGTGGGCATCGAGCCCGGCCGCAAGCTCATCGCCTCGGGCCGGATCGCCATGAGTCACGGGCGCCGGGTGCTGTTCAACCCCACATACGAACTCCGACCGCTCGGCAAGGAGTAGCCGGTGACGTCTCTCGACAAGCCGACGTCCGACACGGACCGCACCAACCCGACCGCCCAGCAGGAGGCCGACGCCAAGGCGGTCACCGAAGCCGCCCTCTTCGAGGCATTCGGCGGCATCCGAGGGATGGTGGAGACAGTCCTTCCCGGGCTGCTCTTCGTCACGGTCTTCACCATCCACAAGGACCTGCACACCTCGGCCATCGCGGCGCTGGCCGTGTCCCTGGTCCTCGTCGCCGTACGGCTGATCCGCAGGGACACCGTCAAGCACGCCTTCAGCGGGGTCTTCGGCGTCGCCTTCGGTGTGGTCTTCGCGATGATGACGGGCAATGCCAAGGACTTCTACCTGCCCGGGATGCTCTACACGCTGGGTCTGGCCCTCGCGTACCTCGTCACGACCCTCGCAGGGGTGCCGCTGATCGGCCTGATACTGGGCCCGGTCTTCAAGGAGAACCTCTCCTGGCGTACCAGGAACCCCGGCCGCAAGAAGGCGTACGCCAAGGCCAGCTGGGCCTGGGGGCTGATCCTGCTCGCCAAGTGCGCGATCCTCTTCCCGCTCTACTGGTGGGCCGACACCGCGCAGCTCGGCTGGGTCCTGGTCGCCCTGAAGATCCCGCCGTTCCTGCTCGCGGTGTATCTGACCTGGGTCTTCCTCGCGAAGGCGCCGCCGCCGATCGACGTCTTCGCCGAGATGGAGGCGGAGGAGGAGGCCGAGAAGGCCCGCAAGGCGGAAGCCGCCGCGGCCGTCCGTCACCACGAGGTCTGACCGGTCCGCGACAGCCGAAGGGGCCCGGAACCGTTACGCACGGTTCCGGGCCCCTTCGGCGTACAGGAATACGGGACGGCAGCCGTCAGTCGCCGCTGATCTCGCGGCGCACCGAGAGGAGGTCCTCCAGCTGCTCCTCGCGCGCCTGGGCGGCCACGAACAGCAGCTCGTCACCAGCCTCCAGCGTCTCCTCGGAGCTCGGCGTCAGCACCCGCGTACCGCGGATGATGGTGACCAGCGAGGTGTCCTCCGGCCACGCCACATCGCCGACCTGGGTACCGGCCAGGGCCGACTCCGGGGGCAGCGTCAGCTCGACCAGGTTGGCGTCGCCGTGGCTGAAGCGCAGCAGCCGGACCAGATCGCCGACGCTCACCGCTTCCTCGACCAGCGCGGACATCAGACGCGGCGTGGAGACCGCGACATCGACGCCCCACGACTCGTTGAACAACCACTCGTTCTTCGGGTTGTTGACCCGGGCGACGACCCGCGGCACGCCGTACTCCGTCTTGGCGAGCAGCGAGACGACCAGGTTCACCTTGTCGTCGCCGGTCGCGGCGATCACGACATTGCACCGTTGGAGCGCCGCCTCGTCCAGCGAGGTGATCTCGCAGGCGTCCGCGAGCAGCCACTCGGCCATCGGCACCCGCTCCACCGAGATGGCGGTCGGCGCCTTGTCCACGAGCAGCACCTCGTGGCCGTTCTCCAGCAGCTCGCCCGCGATGGAACGGCCCACCGCACCGGCCCCGGCAATCGCGACACGCATCAGTGACCGCCCTCCTCAGGACCCTCGGCGAAGGCCGCCTCGACCTTCGCGACCTCGTCCGTTCGCATCATCACGTGGACCAGGTCGCCCTCCTGCAGCACCGTCTGCGACGAAGGCAGTATGGCTTCACCCAGTCGGGTGAGGAACGCCACGCGGACGCCCGTCTCCTCCTGCAGCGTGCTGATCTTGTGCCCGATCCACGACGGCGTGGTGTGCACCTCGGCGAGCTGGACACCACCGCTCGGGTCCCGCCACAGCGGCTCGGCGCCCGACGGCAGCAGCCGCCGCAGCATCTGGTCCGCGGTCCAGCGCACGGTGGCGACCGTGGGGATGCCGAGGCGCTGGTAGACCTCGGCGCGCCGCGGGTCGTAGATCCGCGCCGCGACGTTCTCGATGCCGAACATCTCGCGGGCAACCCGGGCGGCGATGATGTTCGAGTTGTCGCCGCTGCTCACCGCGGCGAACGCACCGGCTTCCTCGATCCCCGCCTCACGGAGGGTGTCCTGGTCGAAACCGACGCCGGTGACCCGCCGTCCGCCGAATCCGGACCCGAGGCGTCGGAACGCCGTGGGGTCCCGGTCGATCACGGCGACCGTGTGCCCCTGCTGCTCCAGGGTCTGCGCGAGAGCGGCTCCTACTCGCCCGCAGCCCATGATGACGATGTGCACTTGCGCCTACCTCGCAGTCCTGGTCGTCCGGCTGACCTGCGAAAACACCCTGCTCACACTCTTTCCTCAGCTTGCCGGGCAAACAACGGGGCAACGTTTTCCGGCGTTGCCCGGGATGAGCTTATGCGGCCACGGACGCGTCGCCCCATTCGAGTGTGCTTTCACTGCGGCGGTGCCTGCAAAGGGGTGGCAAAGCGGAATGCCGGGCCAGATGCCCGCCGCCGGCCGCCGGCCGTTGTGCACAGCACAGGACATCGGGCCCCGGGGCTGAACTCTTGAGTCTCGCAGTCGCAGACATCTAACATGTCAGTTCATGGAGACTCTCCGGCCCGTCCAACGGACTCTGCTGCGGGACACCGCGTACGGGGCCATCCGCGACGCCATCGTCCGTGGCGAGATCCCACCCGGCGCGTCCGTGCGCGACGCCGACCTCGCCGAACGGCTCGGACTCTCCCGCGCCCCGGTCCGCGACGCCCTGTCCCGGCTCACCGGCGAAGGCCTCGTCGAGAGCAAGCCGCAGAGCTATACACGGGTGACGCGGCTCGTCCCGCGCGACGTACGCGACGCTGCCGCCGTCGTACGCGCCATGCAGGAACTTGCCGCCCGCACCGCCGTACCCCTGCTCACCGACGCGGACATCACCGCGATGCGCGCGGCGAACGACCGCTTCCGGGCAGCGACCCGGGGCGGTGACGTCGCGGGCACGCTGCGCGCCGACGACGAGCTGCACGACGTCCTCGTCACCGCCTGCGGCAATCGCGCCGTCGCCGCCACCGTCGAGCGTTACACGCCGCTGATCCGGCGCCTGGAATGGCGGCAGTTCGGCACGGAGAGCGCTGCGCACGGCTCGGCCGGACTGCACGACCGGCTGATCGAGGCGTGCGCGGCGCGCGATGCCGAAGCCGCCGCCCGGATCACCGCGGAGATCTGGCGCGTCCTCGAAGAACTGGCTGACGAACCCGCTGACGACGAACCCGCCGACGAGACATCGGCCGACGCGCCCTGACCGGCTGACCGGCTGGCCGCCCGCACCGAGGGCATGATCACCGACCCCGTCTACGAGGGAAAGTCGATGGCCGCCACCGTCGACCTCGTGGCACGCGGCGAGATCGACCGGAACGCCACCGTCCTCTACGCCCATCTCTGTGGCCAACCGGCACTGAACGGTTACAGTGCGCTGTTCTCGTAGGCGGCGAGTGCAAGGATTCCGTTAAGGATTCCGTGGCGTTCTCGGCTATGTGCAGGAGATTGCAGGGCCACGGGGGTGGTGCGTGGGCGGCCTCCATACGGAACGCTTACGATCCTCTGCGTGTCCAAACTGACCGACGTGCCCAAACGGATCCTGATCGGCCGGGCGCTGCGCAGCGACAAGCTGGGGGAAACACTCCTCCCCAAGCGCATCGCCCTCCCCGTCTTCGCATCCGACCCGCTGTCCTCGGTGGCGTACGCACCAGGAGAAGTTCTCCTGGTGCTGTCCATCGCGGGCGTGTCGGCGTACCACTTCAGCCCGTGGATCGCGGCCGCTGTCGTGGTCCTGATGTTCACGGTCGTCGCCTCGTACCGGCAGAACGTGCGCGCTTACCCGAGCGGTGGCGGCGACTACGAGGTCGCCACCACCAACCTCGGCCCCAAGGCCGGTCTGACCGTCGCCAGCGCCCTGCTGGTCGACTACGTCCTGACCGTCGCCGTGTCGATCGCCTCCGGTGTGGAGAACCTCGGCTCCGCGGTCCCGTTCGTCGTCGAGCACAAGACGCTCTGCGCGATCGGGGCCATCGTGCTGCTGACGCTGATGAACCTGCGGGGCGTCAAGGAGTCCGGCAAGCTCTTCGCCATCCCCACCTACCTCTTCGTGGCGGGCGTCTTCATCATGATCGCCTGGGGTGCGTTCCGCGGTCTTGTCCTCGGCGACACCATGCACGCCCCGACCTCGGACTACGAGATCAGACCCGAGCGCGAGGGCCTGGCCGGCTTCGCCCTCGTCTTCCTGCTGCTGCGAGCGTTCTCCTCCGGCTGTGCCGCGTTGACCGGCGTCGAGGCGATCAGCAACGGTGTCCCCGCCTTCCGCAAGCCGAAGAGCAAGAACGCCGCGACCACCCTCGCGATGATGGGGCTGCTGGCCGTCACCATGTTCTGCGGCATCATCGGCCTGGCCATGGCCACCGGTGTGAAGATGTCGGAGAACCCGGCGGAGGACCTGATCCACAACGGCGTCGCCGTCGGTTCGAGCTTCGTCCAGGACCCGGTGATCTCGCAGGTCGCGGCCGCCGTCTTCGGCGACGGTTCGTTCCTCTTCATCATCCTCGCCGCGGCCACCGCCCTCGTGCTCTTCCTGGCCGCCAACACCGCGTACAACGGCTTCCCGCTGCTCGGCTCGATCCTCGCCCAGGACCGGTACCTGCCGCGCCAGCTCCACACCCGCGGCGACCGGCTCGCCTTCTCCAACGGCATCGTGCTGCTGGCCGGTGCGGCCATCCTGCTCACCTGGATCTACGGAGCCGACTCCACCCGGCTGATCCAGCTCTACATCGTCGGTGTGTTCGTCTCCTTCACCCTCAGCCAGACCGGCATGGTGCGGCACTGGAACCGCCATCTGAGAGCCGAGAAGGACCCGGCCAAGCGCCGCCACATGATCCGCTCCCGGGCGATCAACACCTTCGGCGCCTTCTTCACGGGCCTGGTGCTCGTCGTCGTCCTCGCCACGAAGTTCACCCACGGCGCCTGGGTGGCGCTGCTCGGCATGGTGATCTTCTACGGGACGATGACCGCGATCCGCAGGCACTACGACCGCGTCGCCGAGGAGATCTCCGCCGACGAGGCCCCGTCCGACGACAGCATGAAGCCCTCCCGGGTCCACTCCATCGTCCTGGTCTCCAAGCTGCACCGGCCCACGCTGCGCGCGCTCGCGTACGCCAAGCTGATCCGCTCCGACCATCTGGAGGCGCTCTCCATCAGCGTCGACCCGGCCGAGACGAAGGCGCTCAAGGAGGATTGGGAGCGGCGCGGCATCAACATCCCGCTGAAGATCCTCGACTCCCCGTACCGCGAGGTGACCCGCCCGGTCATCGACTACGTGAAGAGCCTCCGCCGGGAGAGCCCGCGCGATGTGGTCAGCGTCTACATCCCGGAGTACGTGGTCGGCCACTGGTACGAACATCTGCTGCACAACCAGAGCGCCCTGCGCCTCAAGGGGCGGCTGCTGTTCACTCCCGGTGTCATGGTGACGTCCGTCCCGTACCAGCTGGAGTCCTCTGAGGCCGCGAAGAAGCGCGCCAGGAAGCGCGCGGACTGGAACGCTCCGGGTTCGGTGCGCCGGGGCCCCGTGGAACGAAGGACCAAGGAGAGCAGCAAGAGCTGACTCTCCGTGCCCGCCGTTTGGTAAGCGGCCGGACGCCACCCGCGTAGACTCGTGGGTTGTTGTCCGGCCGTTTTTCCTTTGATCTCTGGAGCCACCCCCTCATGCAGAACGAATCCACCTCGTCGCCGGCCGAGGACTCGCAGACCGGGGACTCACTGATCGGCGAGGAGTACGAGGTCGAGGTGGGCCCCGTCGCCCACGGCGGCCACTGCATCGCCCGTACCTCGGAGGGCCAGGTCCTCTTCGTGCGGCACACCCTCCCCGGCGAGAAGGTCATCGCACGGGTCACCGACGGCGCGAAGGACTCCCGCTTCCTGCGGGCCGACGCCGTCACGATCATCGAACCGTCCAAGGACCGCGTCGAGGCCCCCTGCCCGTACGCCGGACCCGGCAAGTGCGGCGGCTGCGACTGGCAGCACGCCAAGCCGGGCGCCCAGCGGCGGCTCAAGGGCGAGGTCATCGCCGAACAGCTCCAGCGCCTCGCGGGCCTCACCCCCGAAGAGGCGGGCTGGGACGGCACCGTCATGCCGGCCGAGGGCGACAAGCTCCCCAAGGGCGAGGTGCCCGCGTGGCGCACCCGCGTCCAGTACGCCATCGACGAGAACGGCCGGGCCGGCCTGCGCAAGCACCGCTCGCACGACGTCGAACCGATCGAGCACTGCATGATCGCGGCGCCCGGAGTCTCCGAACTCGGCGTCGAGCAGCGCGACTGGACCGGCATGGCCTCGGTGGAAGCCATCACCGCCACCGGCTCCAACGACCGCCAGGTCATCCTCACCCCGAAGCCCGGCGCCCGGCTGCCGCTCGTCGAGCTCGACAAGCCGGTCTCGGTCCTGCGCGTCGACGAACGCGACGGCGGCATCCACCGGGTCCACGGCCGCGGCTTCGTCCGCGAACGCGCCGACGACCGCACGTACCGCGTCGGCTCCGGCGGCTTCTGGCAGGTCCACCCGCAGGCCGCCAACACCCTCGTCCGAGCCGTCATGCAGGGCCTGCTGCCCCGCAAGGGCGACACCGCCCTCGACCTGTACTGCGGCGTCGGCCTGTTCGCCGGCGCCCTCGGTCAGCGCATCGGCGAGAAGGGCGCGGTGCTCGGCATCGAGTCCGGCAAGCGCGCTGTGGAGGACGCCCGCCACAACCTCCAGGACCTCGACCGGGTCCGCATCGAGCACGGCAAGGTCGACCAGGTCCTGCCCCGCACCGGCATCACCGAGTGCGACCTGATCGTCCTCGACCCGCCGCGCGCGGGCGCGGGCAAGCAGACGGTGAAGCAGCTGACCGGCCTCGGCGCCCGCCGCATCGCCTACGTCGCCTGCGACCCGGCGGCACTCGCCCGCGACCTGGCGTACTTCCGGGAGGGCGGCTACAAGGTGCGGACGCTGCGGGCGTTCGATCTGTTCCCGATGACGCACCATGTGGAGTGCGTGGCTATTTTGGAGCCTGCTGACAAAGGGGTCTGACCTGCGAGTTTGTGGCGTAGGACGGTCGTTCGACCTGTTTCCCTCCGTGCCGCGGGTCGAGCGGACGGATCGACCCTTGTAGGCCACCTGACCTGCGAATTCATGAGGGAAGGGCTTGTAGTGGCGACGCCTTCAGGGGCTCGTTCGGAGATTCTTGACGCTCGGATGACGCTCGAAGCGGAAGTCTCAACCGCCCGGACCTCTCCGGCTGGGGCAGTGCGGACCAGACCATCGGCACGGAGGTAAAGGACTTCGATACGGGCGTCCCGCTGCACCTCCCCAGCGGCGGCACGAGGAGCGCCGCCGTCACGGCACAATGGCGGGTGATGACCAGTACCACCGCTCCGGCCCCCGGGCCGGACAGGTTCAGTCCTTTCGTCCACCTCACCGTGCGGTGCTGAACGATCTGCTGGCCGATCTCGGATGAGGAGACCGACCGCCCGCCACGTCCGGGCGCGGCCGCGACGACGACCGTTGTCCGCGGACGCCGTGCCGTCGCCGCCTCCGCGTCTCAGATGTCCCAGGAGAGCCAGGCGGCCTCGTGACGGTGTCAAGCCGCGTTCGAACCCGAAGGCGGACCGTCGTCCAGCAGCAGGGACGACGCACGGCCGGCGTCGCGGTCGGCATGCCGGGGTAGGTAACGGCTTGCTCGGCCGTGCCAGGTGACGATCAGCTCGTCTCGTGCCCTGGTCGCCGCCACGAAGAGCAGGGAACGGGCTCGCTTTTCCTCCTGGCGGTACCGGTCGGGACCACTCAGCCGGAAGGCCTCGATGCGCTGATGGGGAACCAGGCCTTCGCTGACACCGGCCAGGAACACACGCTGGAATTCCAGCCCCTTGAACCGATGCATTGTTCCGATGTGCACGGTGTCGATGTCGCGGGGTCCCTCCCGGCCGATCTCGCTCGCGGGAATCAGGAACGGTTTGCACGCCAGGGTGTAGGCGAGTTGTGTGACGGCGGCCTTGTCGGGCACGCTGACGGCCATGGCCGCGTACGGAGTGCCGTGACGCTCGTGACGCTCCTTGAGGAGCGTGGCGATCGCACGCATCTCGGTCTCCCAGTCGGGAGCACGCCAGTACTGAGGAGCCAGCCCGGTCAGAACGGACCGGTACCCGTCCAAGGTGTCCCCTGCTGCCCGCCCTGCGACGGATCACCGACAGCGGCCAACTGGAGGCCGTGCTCGGTCACAACCTTCCCGGACTCACCCGGGAGGTGCTGCTGGCGCTGCACGACGGCATGGAGCCGCCCGAGGTACGCACGTTCGTCACCGACCAGTGGCGGGCCGAGGAAAGAGTCGATCCGCAGGACTGGGCCCGAGCGGCACGACGCCCCGTCTCCCAGGTGAGTACGGAGGACTCGGCGGTCCTGGACGCGCTCGGGGACAGTTTCGAAGCCTGGCGGCTCTTCCTCCATCCCGAGCAGCACAGACTCGCCACCACATCGTTCAAGGGATCGGCGAAGGTCACGGGCGGGCCTGGCACCGGCAAGACCGTCGTGGCGCTCCACCGGGTCCGGCACCTCGTCGACCGGCTCCCACCGGGACAGACCCGGCCCGTGCTGCTGACCACGTACAACACGAACCTCGCCGCCGACCTGAGGGAGCGCCTGCACCGGCTCGGTGGTGACGCACTCGTACGCCGGGTCGACGTCAGGTCGGTGGACCAGCTCGCCCGTGAAGTCGTCGCAGAACACCGCCCTCTACCGCCAGGTGATGCGGGTGTTCGTCGTGGCCAAGGGACGCTTCGCCGTGCACCTGCGCCCCGAGGACGTGCATGCCGCGCTGCCCGGGGAGGTGCGGCCCGGTGAACTCAACGGGGTCGTCGAGGCGCTGGACAAGCTGGTCGAGTGGGGGAATCTGCGGGCCGACCCCGACACCGGTCGGGTCACCGCCGTCGAGGACTTCTACCGCAAACGGTTCATCTACCAGCTCACCCGGGCCGGAGAGGCGGCCGAGGAGGCCGAGGAGGCCCTTGCCGCCTACGACCAGGCGCTTGGACGGCGCGGCGCCCTCCAGGCCATCGCACTGCACGACATCGTCACGCAGTTGCGGGCCCTTCTCGTGCGCACCGCCGACGAGCAGCCGGATCCCGGCAAGACACATCTCGCGCTCGATACGCTCGCGAGCCGGTTTGCCGCTCTCGCCGACAACGCGCGCGCGTTCATGGGCTCGCTGCAGCGCACCATTGACCTGCACGAGGTGGAGGAAGCGGTCTTCCTCGCCTACAAGGACCGCCGAATCCAGTATCTGGAGCGCTTCATCCAGGACCTGATCACCCTGGGCGGGCGCATCGCCCAGCTGATCCTGGAGCTGGAGGAGTCGGGCCGCCACCGCCACAGCGGCAGGATCTCCGGGCCGAAGTACCAGCGCACCAGAAGCAGATCGCCCAAGCCGTCGCCGCCGTCCCGCCCGAGATCGGCTTCGCGAGCGTCGGACAGGCGCCGGAGGAACGGCTCCAGCCGGTAGAGGCCGTCGGCGAACGGCACCTCGTTGAAGCCCTCGGAGAGCAGCGCCGGGTGGGAGTGCACCATCGCCTTGTGCTGCCGGTGGACCGTGTCTTCCGGCACGCTCCGGTTGGCCGGGCGCGGTCCCTGCCGCTCGACACACACCTCCAATTCTCTGGGGGCAACCGTGTGGCGCGGCGCGAGTGGAGACCAGTTTGTGCAGCTCAGCGCCGGGTGTGGTCGACGCTATCGCGTGCAACACGTGTGGCACCACTGCCGTGCCGCATGCGGAACCCGGTCGCCTCCTAAGTTGATGCCAGAACGCGGTCAAGCGCTGCTCGGCCTGCGGGTCCCCATGCCGGCTTGCCACCGGGAAGACCCCGCTCCCCGGCCTGGCCCATGAGGATGAGGAAGAGACTCTTCGCGGCAGCCAACCCTCGTGCGCGCCGGATCATCGCCTCGTCCGCGTGCGCGTACGCATCGAAGAACCGTGATGCCGCGCCAGCGGGAAGGAGGACCCACGCAGCTGCGAGATCGACCGCCGGATCGCCTGCGCACATGTCACCGAAGTCGATCACGCCCGAGAGTGTCCCGTTCGAGACGACGACATTCGCCGGGTGAAGATCGCCGTGCAGCCATACCGGCGGGCCCTCCCAATCGGGGGCCGCAAGGGCCTCGTCCCAGATGTCCCGGACATTCCGGAGGTCATCGGCAACCCCTCCAGAGGCGACTTCCTCGAGACTCTTTTCGAAACCGTCCGTGAGCGCTCCAAGGGGAACCCCGCGATCCGGACTGATCGGCGCCTCGGCGGGCGCCTCCGTATGAAGCGCCTTGAGGAAGCCCGCCAAGGTGTCAGCCGCGCGGTCGTGGCTGATTGGGGCGCGGTCTGCTGGTTCGCCAGGAACCCAGGTTGCGATGGTCCATGGCCGCGGGAAGCGCGCGGACGGTTCACCGATCCGCATGGGGATCGGGACCGGTAGTGGAAGGCACGGTGCCAGGGCGGGCAGCCACCGGTGCTCTTTGCGCAGGAGGGATGGCGCGCGCTCCGTGCGCGGCACGCGCACGGCCAACTCTTCTCCAAGACGCCACAGTTGGTTGTCCCAACCGCCGGCCACCTCACGCAGGTCCAACCCCGCAAGGTCCGGATGCTGCTCTCTCACCAGAGAGCGCACCAAGCTGTCGTCGATCTCGAAGCTGTCCATGATCTCAGTCAACCATCGATGGCACTTGGCCACCGATGGTTGAGCACGGGCAGCCGATCTGATTCAGCCGCGTTGGTTGAAAGCTCTGGTGAGGTCCCGGTTGGCCGCTCGGGCGGCATCGATGCGGCACCCGCTGCGGTGATGCCGTCGGCCGGCGCCGAGGCGGATGGGTGCGGCTGTCGTCCCGTATGCGACTGCTGTAGCTGACCACGCAGCTCACATGGGGCCCCGACCTCGGTCGGGGCCCCATGTCGTGCTTCACGCTTCCGTGGGGCGTGCGGTGTTGAGTCGGCTGATCAGCTGGCGGTTGGCCGCCCGGGCGGCCTGCAGTTCCTCGTCGCGTTCCTCAAGCTGGCCGGTCAGGTCGATCACCTGTTGCTCGAGTGCCGTGATCCGGCTCTTGAGCTGTTCGACGTCGTCGGGGGCCCCGAGCGCAGGGCGATCTGCGTGATCTGGTCCCCGAAGAGCGAGACGGTGTGCCCGGTCCAGTACCTACGAAAGGACGGCTCGTGCAGCAAGGCGGGTAACCGCCCAGCCGTGCTCACGACCGCGGCTCTTCCGTCTCGTCCTGCGTCTTCGCACCGAACTCCCGCGCCGGATGCGCGAAGTGCACATACGACACACGGCGAGCGGCGGCGGGAAGCCGTTCCGGATGGTCAGCCCGGCGTATATACGGCTGGAGCAACTCCCATACCTGCTCGTCGAGTTCCTTGAGTTCGGCTGCGGTGACGAAGATCGTGGCGTCCCCCAAAGGCGCCGCCTCCTGCCAGACCGCAGGCTCGGCGTGCCGGTTCTCCAGCCAGCGGGTCGCCTCGGTGAAGTACCGCTCGACGACCGCGAGGCTGAGCGCCGTGGCGGCTTCTGTCACCTCAGGATCTGCCGCACCCTGCACACTCTCGAAGCTCACCGGCTTGCCCCGCTGCGGCAACTGCAACAGACGCCAAGCTCACTGCACCGCCTGCGGACGGCTCCGTGGCATCCACTCCGGCACCGCCGACGCCCCCGTCTGCGGCCCCTGCACCGCACCGGACGCCGAGCTCTGGCGCCCCTGTCCCACCTGCGGGACAGCCGAACTGCTACGAGCCTCCGGGCCGTGCCCTCGTTCATCCGCCTCGGCGCCGTCCCGGTGGACCTGCCCGCACCCGTCGCTGAACTGGCACTCCAGCAGGTCGAGGTTGGCCGCAGCCATGCCGTCCTCGGTCGGACAGACTCACCTTGGCTCTTCCCTGGAGGCCAGCCCGGCCGCCCGATCAGTGCCTGGGCCATGGGCGAACGCCTCCGCAAACTCGGCATCCGACTCGCGGAGACCCGCTCAACCGCCCTGTTCCAGCTTGCCACAGAGCTGCCCGCCGCGGTCCTCGCCCGAACTCTCGGCATCGACATCACCGTCGCCGTCAAGTGGCAGCGAGCCGCCGCCGGCGACTGGGGCGCATACGCCGCCGAAGTCAGCCGAAGGCAAGGCTCCTGAGGTGCACCCCGGTCAGCCCCTGCTGACGGCCCCGTTCCGGACATAGCCAAGGTCGATGGGCGTTGCCGGTGCACCGTCTTTCCGCACGTCGGCGAGCAATTCGGGCAGCTGCGGCGGCCACAACGGCTCGGAATCACCCGACAGGTCATCAGGCGACCACCACCGCCACCGGAGGATTTTGTCCGCGGCATGCGAAGCAGCAAGGTCGCCGACTGGATCTCGGCGGGGGCCATGCGCGAGGAAGATGTACTCGTGCTGGCGAACCGGCACCCCAGCCCTGGTGAAATCGTGTTCCCACAGGCACAGCACAGTGCCGCCGACCTCGATGTCGGTCCATCCGGTCTCCTCGCGCAACTCGCGCTCAGCCGCCTGCAGCGGTGACTCGCCGGGATCCAGCCCGCCGCCGGGCATCGCCCAGTGGACGCCGACTTCCTCGTTGTCATACCGGAACATGAAAACCGACCCCGCCGGGTCGAGGACCGCGACTCTGGCTGCTTGTCTGGGTATCCGCATCGCGTCAGCCTGCCAGTGCCGAACGCCGCTGTCGATCATGTCAGCAGCCAGGCATTCGGACAGTTCCAATACCCGACTCCACCATTAGGCCGGCCAGGCGGCGCCCAGGCAGTCTTCCACCACGAATGGAAGAAGGAGGAGGCGAAGCAGAAGCTCAAGCGGACCGTCGAGGCATACCGGCAGTTCGAACAGGGGCAGCTGCCCGCCGGCCCGGGAGCCGACGCCCTGCTGGCCAACTTCCGCGCCGTCGAGGACGAGCTGACCGACCACGAGCCGGGCCCGGCGAAGGTGGTCACCGACCGGCAGATCGAGCTGCTGCTGAAGAAGAAGGCGTCGGTGCTGCACCTGTCCGCGGCGAACTACTGCTGGTTCGAGGACCCGGCAAAGGCGCTGTGTCTCAGAAGCTGTTGTCTTTCCGGATGTGATCGCTGAGTTTCTTCTGGTCAGGCATGGTCTCGGTGTCGTCGAGGGAGGCTTGGACTGTTCTGTTGGTCCGGGGCGGTGTGGAGGCGTTCGATGGCATCGGTGATGGGCTTGTTGGAGGAGCGGGAGGCGGCCGCCCGGGCGACGGTGGAGGAGCTCCGGGCGGAAGCGGACCGGATCCTGGCCGAGCTCGGCGAGGCGGAGTCGGTGCTGGAGCGCCGGGTCGTTGCCCGCACGGAGTTGGCCGAGGCCCTGTCCGCTGTCGGTCCGGCGGGTGAGGTGCCCGTCCCGGAGCTGCGGGAGACGGCGCCGCAGGCCCCGGTGGCGTCCGCGCCGGTCGGCAGGGCGCCGGTCGCGGGGTCGGTCGTGCCGCGCTGGTGGGAGGGAGCGACGGTGGCGGCGCTCGCGCCGGACTACCGGCGGATCGTGGAGTTGCTGGAGGCCGGACCCGCGGGTGG